>JAIOQA010000458.1 GCA_021413675.1 Deltaproteobacteria bacterium
TGTGCGACGCCGGCGACGCCTCGTACGCCAAGGGCGACGAGGTCGTCGTCGACACCGATCGCGGGCCGCGGCTCGCGACCGTCGCGATCGGCTCGGCGCGCCGCGCGAGCCGCGACAAGCAGCTGCGCCGGGTGCTGCGCAAGGCCGGCGCCGGCGATCGCGCGCAGGAGGCCCAGGCCGCCGCCGGCGCGCCGCACGTGCTCCGCGCCGCCAAGGACAAGGCCGCGCAGCTCAAGCTGCCGATCAAGGTCTTCCGCGCCGAGCGCTCGGGCGGCCGCGTGCTCATCTACTTCACCTCCGACGAGCGCATCGACGTGCGCGAGTTCCTGCGCGATGTCGGCCAGGTCGCCGGCGCCAAGGTCGAGCTGCGCCAGCTCGGCGTGCGCGACGAGGCCAAGATGGTCGGCGGCATCGGCTCGTGCGGCCAGGAGCTGTGCTGCACCACCTGGCTGCCCGAGTTCGTGCCGGTCTCGATCAAGATGGCCAAGGACCAGGGCCTGGTGCTCAACCCGACCAAGGTCTCGGGTCAGTGCGGCCGCCTCAAGTGCTGCCTGGTCTACGAGCAGGCGACCTACGCCGAGCTGCGCAAGGGCCTGCCCAAGCTCGGCAAGCGCGTCATCACGCCGGTCGGCGAGGGCCGCGTCGTCGAGGTCGATGTGCTGCGCCAGCGCATCCGCGTCGGCTACGGCCCCGGCGACAGCCAGGTCCACCCCGCCGGCGAGATCAAGCCGATGTTCCCGCCGCAGCAGGCCGGCCGCCCCGCGCCCGCTGACGAGCCCGACGACTCCGACGACAGCGACGATGGCCCGGCGCCAAGCACCACCTGACCATGACCAAGCCGTTCTACATCACGACCCCGATCTACTACGTCAACGACGTGCCCCACCTCGGGCACGCGTACACCACGATGGTCGCCGACGCCCTCGCCCGGTTCCACCGCATGCAGGGCGACGACGTCCGGTTCGTGACCGGCACCGACGAACACGGCCAGAAGGTCGAGGAGGCCGCGGCCAAGCGCGGCATCGGCGCGCAGGCGCTCGTCGATCAGGTCGCGCCGCGCTTCGCCGAGATGTGGAAGAACCTCGGGCTGTCGAACGACGACTTCATCCGCACCACCGAGGACCGCCACAAGAAGGTCGTGCTCGCGCTGTGGAACCGCATCGCCGAGCGGAACCGCGACGACCTGTACCTCGCGACCTACTCCGGCTGGTACTGCGTCGGCTGCGAGGCGTTCTACACCGAGAGCCAGCTGGTCAAGCTGCCGGCCCACGGCGACGCGTGGTGCTGTGCGACTCACGAACGCCCGGTCGGCTGGGTCGCCAAGGAGCGGTCGTGGTTCTTCCGGCTGTCGAAGTACAAGGCCGCGCTCCTCGAGCACATCGAGCGCCACCCGCACTTCATCCAGCCCGAGGCCTACCGCAACGAGGTCCTCGGCTTCCTGCGCGGCGAGGTCCGCGATCTGTCCGTGTCCCGGACGAGCTTCGCGTGGGGCATCCCGGTGCCCGAGGCCGACCCCGAGGGCCAGCAACACGTCATCTACGTGTGGATGGACGCGCTGGTGAACTACATCTCCGCGCTCGGCGGCTTCGCGGGCGATGACCCGCGCTACGACACCTACTGGCGCAGCGCGATCCACCTCATCGGCAAGGACATCCTCCGCTTCCACGCGGTGTTCTGGCCGTGCTTCCTGCTGGCGGCGGAGCTGCCGCTGCCGCGCACGATCCTCGCCCACGGCTGGTGGACGATCGGCGGCCGCAAGATCTCGAAGTCGATCCCGGCGACCCGCGTCGATCCGCTGGTGCTCGCGGAGGGCATCAACCCCGCCGATCGCCCGCTCGGCATCGACGCGGTCCGCTACTTCCTCATGCGCGAGACGCCGCTCGGCAACGACGGCGATCTCATCTACGAGAACCTGATCGAGCGCTACAACGCCGATCTCGCCAACGACCTCGGCAACCTGTTCAACCGCAGCCTCAACCTGCTGCGCACCGCGGGCGCCAAACCCGACGCGCCGCTGGCGCCGATGCGCGACGCCGCGCTGGCCGCGACCGGCATCCACGCCGAGCTCGAGCGCGTGGCCGCGACCGCGATCACCGACGCCCGCGTCGCGTGGGAGAACTTCCAGCCGTCGCGCGCGCTCGAGGCGACCTGGGTGCTGGTCCGCGAGACCAACCGCTACATCGCGGTGACCGAGCCGTGGCGCCTGGCCAAGAAGCCCGATGCGCAGGCCGAGCTGCAGCACGTGCTCCACACGATGGGCGCCGCGCTGTGGGTCATCGCGCGGCTGATCGCGCCGGCGATGCCCGAGACCTCGGTCCGCCTGCTGGCGGCGCTGTCGACCGACACCGCGACCACCGGCTGGCCCGATGCGACCGCGCCGTTCGCGTCGGCGCCGAAGAGCCTGCCGACCCAGCCCGCGCCGCTGTTCCCGCGCATCGACGACAAGCGCCTGGCCGAGCTGCTCGCGGCGTGGATCCCGGCGGATGTCGCCGCGGCCAGCGCGGCTGCGGCCCCCGCGCCTGCCGCACCTGCGGCTGCGCCCGCCGCCGACCGTCCGCCGATCACCGTCGGGCCCGCGATCACCTACGACGACTTCATGAAGACCGAGCTGCGGGTCGCGCTCGTGGTCGCTGCGATCGCCGTGCCCAAGGCCAAGAAGCTCCTGCAGCTCACCGTCGACGTCGGCGAGGGCCGCCACCGGACCGTCGTCGCCGGCCTGGCCGAGCGCTTCGCGCCCGAGGCCCTGGTCGGTCAGAAGGTGATCCTGGTCGCCAACCTCGCGCCCGCCACGATCCGCGGGATCACCTCCGAGGGCATGGTCCTGGCCGTGGGCGACGACACGATCCTCGGCTTGGCCGCGGTCCCGGCCGACGCGCCGCCCGGAACCCGGATACGATAGCGCCATGTCCAGCGAGCTCCGCCGCGCGCGCCGCGTGGTCCTCAATGCGCCCGCCATCATCGAGCCCGTCGGTCAGGGCGGCGTCGAACTGCACCCCACCCTCGCCGCGGTCTACTCGCGCGTCGAGGCGTCGCGCGAGGCGGTCGGCCAGCGCTTCCCGGGCGTGGTCCGCGATCTCTCGACCAACGGCGCGTTCATCGCCGGCCCGGCGCTGCCGCTCCTGTCGCGGGTCGCGGTGCGCTTCGAGTTCGAGGGCCACCCGATCGACGCGATCGGCTGGGTGCTGTGGCGCCGCGATCGCGACTGCGAGGTGCCGGGCGCGTCGGGCGAGCTGTTGCCCCTGCCCGGCGGCATCGGCATCCTGTTCGAGGCCATCCCGCTCGACGCGCGCAACGCGATCGCGCGGCTCGTGCATCGCGCGTAGCGCGACCGTCGACGACTGCTAGGCTGTGCCCATGGCCGATCGCTTTCGCTTCCGCCCGCGCTTCCGCGGGGTCGCGTGGAGCGCGATCGCCGTCGGCGCGCTGATCGCCGGGTTCGCGGCGATCGCCGGCGCGGGCATCACGCCGATCGCGATCGGCCTGACCGGCGTGGTCTTCGGCGGGGCCTACCTCGCCAGCCCGACCTGGCGCATCGCGGTCGTCGTCGATGACGACGGCCTCGCGGTCACCGGCGCCGGCGCGCGCTCGTTCCGGGTCGCGTGGCCCGAGATCGCCAAGGTCACCGCCTCGCCGACCACCCGCACCTGCCACGTCGACGGCGGCGCGCCGGCGCGCTCGCTGATCGTGCCCGGCGTCGGCGCGATCGCGCCTTACGCCATCGAGCGCAGCGGCGACCTCTATGATGCGATCGTCGCGCGCGTCGACCGCGCGCGCATCGCCGAGGTCGCCACGCTCGACGGCGAAGCGCCGGTCGCGTAGCGGCGGTTCGCGCTTTCCACGGCCGCCCGATCTGCTAGGTTCCGCGCGCGTGTCGTACCTGTTCCCCAGCTCGACGATCACCTTCGACGCCGCCCTGCGCGACCTCGAGGGTGGCAGCCCCAAGGCGCGCGTCCTCGCCGCCTCGGCGCTGGCGGACGTCACCGCGCCCGAGGAGAAGCGGGCCGCGGTCGTGGCGCTGGGCAAGGCGCTCGATGATCCGCGCGCCGAGGTCCGGGCCGAGGCCTCGGCCGGGCTGGGCGTGCTCGGCGACGAGCGCGCGGTCCCCGGCCTCCTGCGCCGGCTCGACGACGGCGACGCCGCGGTCCGGCAGTGCGCGGCGATCGCGCTGGGCGCGCTCGGCCACGCCGACGCGTGGGAGCCGCTGGCACAGGCGCTGCGCGAGGGCCCGGCGGACCTGCGCTACCAGGCGGCCTCGTCGCTGGCCGAGCTCGATCCGCCCCGCGCCTACGAGCCGCTGGTCGCCGCGCTCGACGACGGCGATCCGCAGGTGCTCGCCGCGATCGCGCTGGCGCTGGGCGCGATCGGCGACGGCCGCGCGGTCGCGCACCTCGCCCGGCTCCTCGATCACGCCGACGTGAGCGTCCGCTTCGACGCCGCCTACGCGCTGGCCCAGCTCGACGATGGCCGCGGCCGCGACGTGCTCGCGACCGCGCTCGGCGACAGCGAGCGGGCCTGGGACGCGATCGCCTCGCTCGAGCGCCTCGGCGGCGCCGCCGACGCCGACCAGCTCGCGAAGGTGCTGGGCGATCGCAAGGCGCCGCCGCAGATCCAGCTGCGCGCCGCCAGCGCCGTGCTCTCGCTCGCGCCCGACCACGCCCGCGCCGAGGCCGCGCGCCGGGTGCTCGTCGCCGGCACCGCGCTGCGCAAGCCCGAGCTGCGCGGCCTCGCCGTCGAGGAGCTCGGCAAGGTCGGCGGTCCGTGGGCGGTCGACGCGCTGGCCAAGCTCCGCAACGGCCGGCGCGGCAAGGACCTCATGGACGAGATCGATCAGGCCATGCGCGCCATCGAGACCCGCGGCCGTTCGGAGCGCACATGACCGCGGCCCCGATCGAGCTGTTCGACAGCCACGCCCACGTCGACGGCCCCGAGTTCGACGGCGATCGCGAGGCCGTGCTGGCCCGCGCCCGCGCCGCAGGCGTGCGCCGCATGGTCGTGATCGGCGCGGTCGGCGACACGACCTCGGCCGAGCGCGCGGTCGCGCTGGCCGAGCGCGATCCCGACATCTGGGCCACGGTCGCGACCCATCCGCACGACGTCGAGAAGATGACGCCGGCGTGGTGGGCGCTGCACGAGCGGCTCGCGCCCCACCCGCGCGTGGTCGCGATCGGCGAGACCGGCCTCGACTACTATTATGACCACTCGCCGCGCGAGCTCCAGCAGGTGGCGTTCCGCCGGTTCCTGGCGCTGGCGACCGCGGTCGACAAGCCGGTCGTCTGCCACATCCGCGACGCACATGAGGATGCGCGCGCGATCCTGGCCGAGGCCTGTGGCCCGCGGCGCGGCATCATCCACTGCTTCACCGGCACCCCCGACGACGCCGCGGCGTACGTCGAGCTGGGCTTCCACGTCTCGTTCTCCGGGATCGTCACCTACAAGACGGCCCAGGCGATCCGCGATGCGGTGCGACGTGTGCCGCTCGATCGCTTGCTGATCGAGACCGATTGCCCGTACCTTGCGCCCGTTCCTATGCGAGGAAAGCGCAATGAACCTGCCTACGTGGTGCACACGGCGGCAGTCGTGGCCGAGGTCGCGGGAGTGCCGCTGACCGAGCTGGCTGCGAGAACGGTAGCGAACACCTGCGCGGTGTTCGGCTTGACTTGAATCGGCTCGGTCGCTATACACGCGAGCCTCGTTTCGGGTACTGGACAGGAGCACTTCCATGGCGTTGCGCATCGGCCTTGTTGGCAAAAAAGTCGGAATGACCCAGGTCTACGCCGATGACGGCGAGCGGATCCCGGTCACCGTCGTTCAGGCCGGTCCCTGCTATGTCGTCGGTATTCGCACCGTCGACAAGGACGGGTACTCGGCGCTGATCATCGGCTTCGACGAGAAGCCCCAGCGCCTGGCGAACCGCGCCGAGCTCGGTCAGTACAAGGACATCGGCGTGAAGCCGATGCGCGTCCTGCGCGAGTTCCGGCTCGACGCCGCGGATGTCGCCAAGTACACGGTCGGCCAGGTGCTGAAGCCGTCCGAGGTCTTCGAGGCCAAGCTGCCGGTCGACGTCGTCGGCACCAGCAAGGGCAAGGGCTTCCAGGGCGTCATCAAGAAGCACCACATGAAGGGTATGAAGGCGACCCACGGTACCCACGAGTACTTCCGCCACGGCGGCTCGATCGGTTGCCGGCTGACCCCGCAGCGCGTCCACAAGGGCAAGCGCATGGCCGGTCAGATGGGTACCGAGACCAAGACCGTGCAGAACCTGCAGCTGTTCCAGATCCTCGACGAGGAGAACTGCCTGCTGATCCGCGGTTCGATCCCCGGCGCCGCCAACGACTACGTCATCGTGACGAAGGCCGCGACCCGCGTCGAGTACAAGGAAAAGGGCAAGGCCAAGGAAGAGGTTCGCTCGAAGAACCCCCTCAAGGCATCGAAGAAGGCCGCTGCCGGCCGCTGAAGCGGTCCGACACCGGTTCTGGATGCGGGTGGGCTCCGGCCCACCCGTCGTCGTTTCTGCTTCCGGGTCTCGCCTCCCGTTCTGTCCGTTCCCGATTCCCCGACGAGCTGCCATGCCCCGAATGGACGACAAGCGGGTCCGCCGCGATCACTTCCACCAGCGCGCCCAGAAGGCGGGGTTCCGGTCGCGTGCGGTGTTCAAGCTCGAGGAGATCGATCACGCGCTGCGGATCTTCGCGCCCGGTGATCGTGTCCTCGATCTGGGCTGCGCGCCGGGCTCGTGGCTGCAGTACGCGTCGGGCGTGGTCGGCGAGCACGGTCGGCTGGTCGGGATCGACCGGCTGCCGCTCAAGGCCGGGCTGCCGAACACCAAGGTCGTGATCGGCGACGTTTTCAACATCACCGCCACCGAGCTGCGCGGGGATCTGGCGGCGTTCGACGTCGTCATGTCGGACATGGCGCCGGACACCACCGGCATCCGCCATGTCGATCAGGCCCGGTCCGAGGGCCTGTTCGAGCGCGCGCTCGAGATCGCCGGCGAGGCCCTCGCGCCCGGCGGCAACTTCGTCGGCAAGCTGTTTCAGGGGCCGGACTGGCAGCGGATCATCGCCGAGTGCCGGCGCCGGTTCGCGCAGGTCAAGACGGTCAAGCCCGAGTCGAGCCGCTCGTTCTCGATCGAGCAGTACGTGGTCGGGCGCGGCTTCAAGGGTTAGCGCTCCGACCGGGTGACTCTGCTCCTCCACGCCCGCGATCCATCCCCATGCGCTTCGTTCCCTCGCCTCGAGTTACAGGCAGTAGCCCTTCGGCTCGGCGCCTTGCGCCTGGGGCGCCTCGCGAGCGTGGAAGGATCACAACCACCCGGTCGGAGCGCTAGACCGTGTTGCGGTTGCAGTTCGACGACTGGGGCGAGCCCCCGGCGCGCAAGATCGCGGCTGCGGTCGAGGTCATCCATCGCGGCGGGGTCGCCGCCTACCCGACCGACTCGGTGTTCGCGCTCGGCTGCGCGATCGAGGCGCGCGACGCGATCGAGCGCATCCACCGCATCAAGGGCATGAAGAAGAGCCAGCGCCTGGCGCTGATCTGCCCGGACCTGTCGTCGGCATCGCGCTACGGGCAGTTCTCGCAGACCGCGTTTCGCCTGGCCCAGCGGGTGTTCCCCGGCCCGTACACGCTGGTCGTGCCCGCGACCCGCGAGGTCCCGCGCACGCTCACCGACAACAAGCGGCGCACCGTCGGCATCCGCGTCACCAGCAACGCGATCGCCCAGGCGCTGGTCGTGGCGCTCGGCCGGCCGCTGCTCACGACCTCGGCCGCGCGCGACGGCGGCGAGCCGTGCCGCGACGCCGACGAGATCATCGAGACCTTCGGCGACGCGGTCGACGTCGTCATCGACTCGTCCGCGACCAACGAGCTGCCGTCGACGATCATCGAGATCGACGGCGACGACATCACCGTGATCCGCGAGGGCCAGGGGCCGATCGACGGCCTGTTCTAGCCGCCACCGGGCGCGCGTGAACCGGCTACGATCCGGCTTCATGAACAGCAAGAGCAACGCGGGGTTCGTTCTCGGCGTCGGCCTCGCGGTCGCCGCGCTCGTCGATCTGCTGGCGTGGCTCTCGCAGCCCCGCGCCGCGCTGCTGGTGCTCGAGCCGCGCTCGGGCGATCTCGTGGCGATCGCCGCCGCGGTCGCGGTCGCCTACGCGGTCAGCGAGCAGCGCCGCGCGCGGCTGCTCGTCGCGATCCCGGCGGCGCTCTACGTCGTCGTGCACGCGTGGCACGTGCTCGCGCTGCCGCCGGGTGAAGGCGCGGATCTCGACAGCCTCGCGGCGGCCATCTCGCGGCTGCGGATCGCGCACCTGCTCGCCGCCGGCGTCGCGCTCCTCGGCGCGCTCGGCTTCGCCGCGATGCACCGCCAGTCGGGCTACCTGCGCGACCTGCCGCGCCCGGCGGAGTGACGCGCGCGATCGCGATCCAAGCGCGAAGCGCCTCGTGCTGAGCCGGCGACTTCGTCGCCTCAGCGCCCGCGGAGCGCGAACGCCGGATCGCCCGACATCGCCAGGAAGAACGTCCAGACATCGGCGCGCTCGACGAACGCCTGGCTGCGGGTCGAGCCGATGCCGTGACCGGCATCCGCCTCGGTGCGGATCAGCACCGGCTTGCCGCTGGTGGTCACCGCCTGCATCCGCGCCGCGAGCTTGCCGGTCATCCACGGCGCGACGCGTCCATCGTTGAGCCCGACGGTGAAGATCGTCGCGGGATAGGCCTGCGCGGTCGCGTGCGCGTAGGGCGACATCGCGTGGATCGCGCGGAAGCCGGCCTCCGTGCGCGGATCACCGAGCTCCGACAGCTGGTCGGCGCCGTTCTCCGCCGCGAGGACGCGGAGCGGATCGTTCATGCCGACCTGGATGTTCGCGGCCGCGAACAGCTCGGGCCGCTCGGTGATGGCGCGGCCGATCAGGATGCCGCCCATGCTGCCGCCCTGCGCGAACGTGTGCGCCGTGCTCGAGAGCTGCGCCGTCGCGAGGTACTGCGCGCAGGCCTCGAGATCGTGCACGCCGTTGAGCTTGTGCTCGTGGGTGCCATCGACCTGCCACTGGTGGCCCTTCTCGCCGCCGCCGCGCACGTGGCAGACCGCGAACACGCCGCCGCGCTCGAGCCAGGCCAGCCGGGTCGGCGAGAAGTTCGGCGTCGACGAGATGCCGTAGCCGCCGTAGCCGTACAGGATCGCGGGATGCGCGCCATCGCGGACCAGGTCCGCGCGCCGCAGGATCGACAGCGGGACCTTGGTGCCATCGGCGCTGGTCGCCTCGACCTCGTCGGCGACGATGCCGGTGTAGTCGGCGTTGGTGACCGCGGCCAGGCCGATCGGCGCGACCTTGCGGGTCGCGGGATCGTAGGCGAAGTACGCGCTGGGCCGGGTCCAGCCTTGCTCGCCGACGGTGACACCATCGCGCGCGGGGTCGGCGGCGAGCTCGTCGATCCAGCCCGGGAACGGCAGCGCGAGCTCGCCGAGCGCGCCCTTCCACGGCAGGCGATACAGGTGCGAGAGGCCGTTCACCTGCCGGTGCAGGTAGATCGCGTCGCGCGCGATCGCCCAGCCGACGATCGCCTGCTGCGGATCCTCGGCGACCTCGACGCGCGCCTTCGCGAGCGCGGGCTGCGCGAACGGCACCGAGACCACCTTCTGGTTCGACGCGCCGGCGAAGGTCGCGAGGTACAGACGATCGCCGCGCGCGCCGTACGCGACCACCCCGTCGGCGTAGTCGGCGACGGGCACCCACGGCGTCTTGCCGGCGCCGGTACGATCGAGGTCGGCGAGCCGCGCGACCGCGACGCGCTCCTCGGGTTGTGGGCCGCCCGCGGTCGCCACGACCCACCCCGTCCCGGGCGTGATCGTGAGGACCGGAAACTCGTGCGGCGCGATCGGAAAGCGACCTGCGGCGCCGAGCAGCTCGGGATCGCCACCGACCGGCGCGCCGAGCACGTGCAGCCGCACGCGCATACCGAGCATCGGATCGACACCGTCGGCGGGCGCGGCCATCTGCGTGTACATGAACGCCTTGCCATCGGGCAGCCAGCTGGCGCGGAACTCGCCCCACACCCGCTCGATCGCGTCGGGCAGGTCCTTGCCCGTCGCCACGTCGAGCACGCGGATCGTGCTGATCTCGCCGCCGCCGAGCGCGATGTTGTAGGCCACGCGGGCACCGTCGGGTGACGGCGAGACGTTGTTCAGCGAGGCGTGATGATCGGCATCGCCGAGCGCGGCCGGATCGATCAGCACGCGATCCGCGCCGCGCTCGCGGACCATCAGCTTGGGAACCTGTTCGCCGGGCGCGGCGTAGTAGTAGAACAGCCGGCCGCCGGCGAGCTGCGCGCCGCCGGGCGCGCCGGTCGCGTTGCCGAGCGCCTCGATGCGCGCGAGCAGCGCCGCGCGGCCGGGGCTGCGCGCGAGGAAGTCGCGGGTGTACGCGCCCTGCGCCGTCAGCCACGCCGTCAACTCGCCGCGCTCGGTCTCCATCCAGCGATACGGATCGGCGACGGTCGTGCCGAACAGGGTCTCGCTGACGTCGACGGTGCGCGCGACCGGCGGCCCCGCGGGTACGGGCGTCGCGTCGACGGCGGTCGCCGCGTCGGGCGGCGTGCTCGGCGGCGCGCTCGTCGTCGTCGGTGCGGTGGCGTGACCGCACGCCACCAGGATCAGCCCGCCCAGGAACCAGCCAGTGCGCATGACGCCGAGCCTACGCCAGGATCGCGCCGCGTTCGGCTGCGCTACACCCGGTCGTCGAGCGAGACGAACGCGCGATCGAGCGCGGCGATCATCGCGCTCGCATCGGCGAAGCGCTCGGCCGGCTTCTTGGCGAGCGCGGTCGAGACCAGCGCGTCGATCTCGGGCGTGGCCCAGGCGGCGTCGCTGGCGATCGTCAGGAGGCGCGGCGGCGGCACGCTCACGTGCTTGCGCAAGAGCGCCACCGGATCGGGCGCGTCGAAGGGCGGCGAGCCGATCAGCAGCTCGAACAGGATCGCGCCGATCGCGTAGAGGTCGGCGCGGCCGTCGATCGGTCGGCCGAGCGCCTGCTCGGGCGCCATGTACGCGGG
>JAIOQA010000459.1 GCA_021413675.1 Deltaproteobacteria bacterium
CGCGCGGGTGCGGGTGCGCGGCCTGCGGCTGGCGGCGCGCCCAGCGCGTGATCCGGCGCGCGGCGCGCAGATGGCGACCTGCTGGGGCGCGGCGGTCGGGCTGTCGATGGTCGATGCGGTGCGCGGCGCCGAGTTCCAGACCCGGTTCCTGCTGGCCGCGCTCGCCGACGGCGACCCGTACCAGGCCGCGCTCGGGCTCGCGCTCGAGGCCGGCCACGCCGCCGCGTCGGGCATCGGCAGCGCGGCGCGCTCGGCGCACTGCCTGCGGCTGGCGCAGGCCCACGCGCAGGCCAGCGGCCGGCCGCACGCGATCGCGATGACCCGCGCCGCCGCCGGCGTGGTCGCGTACCTCGAGGGCCGTTTCCTCGACGCGATCGACCAGACCGAGGCGGGCGCGCGCCAGCTGCGCGCCGAGTGCGTGGGCGCGACGTGGGAGCGCGACACCGCGGTGATCGTGGCGGCCTGGGCGCGCGCGTACCTGGGGCGACTGCGCGAGCTCGACAGCGCGCTGCCCCCGCTCCTCGCCGAGGCCGAGGATCTCGGCGACCTGTACCTCGCGACCAGCCTCACCACCGGCACGCTCGTGATGTGGCCGCTGGCGCGCGGCGACGCGGCGAGCGCGCGCGCGGCCGCGACCGAGGCGATGCGGCGCTGGACGCACCAGGGCTTCCTGCACCAGCACTGGGACGATCTGCTCGGCCAGGGCGAGATCGATCTCTACGAGGGCGACGCCGCCGGCGCGCACCGCCGCGTGGTCGCGACCTGGCCGAGCCTGGTGCGCGCGATGGTGCTGCACATCCAGATGAGCCGGTGCGAGGCGTGGTCCCTGCGCGCCCGCGCCGCGCTGGCCCAGGTCGCGACCGCCGGCCCGCGGCGCGCCGCGATGGTCGCCGAGGTCCGGCGCGGCGCGAAGGCGCTGCGCGGCCAGGCGCCGTGGACCGCGCCGGTCGCGGCGCTGCTCGGCGCGGGGCTCGCGGCCTCGTCCGACGACACGCGCGGCGCGATCGCCGGGCTGCGCGAGGCGATCGCCGGCTTCGATCGGGTGGGCATGGCCGTGCACGCCGCGGCGGCGCGCCGCCGGCTGGGCGCGCTGTGCGGTGGCGCCGAGGGCGCGTCGCTGACCGCCGCGGCGGAGGCGTTCGAGGCGCGCGAGGGTGTGGTCGATCCGGCGCGCCTGACGGCGTGGCTCGCGCCCGGGTTCTTCTGATCCGCTGACCGCGGTTCGCCCGCTGCGGTGCGATCGTCGCTTGTGATCCGCGCGGCTCCTGCGTGTAGTGGGGCATGGACGACGATGTCGAGTTGTTCACGACCGAGCTGCCGAGCGAGGCGTTGATCGAGCGCGGCGACCCGGTCGCGTCGCGCGCGTCGGGCGGTGCCGGGATCGCGGCGAGCATCGCGGGGCCGATCGAGCCCACGCGCGCCCCGGTCCGCTGGCTCGACGCCGCGGGCGCGCGCTATGCGCCGGGCGATCCGATCGGGCGCGGCGGCATGGGCGAGGTCGTGCTGTGCCGTGATCTCGCGGTCGGGCGCGACGTCGCGATGAAGCTGATCCGCGACCGCGCGCGCGTGCGGCCCGAGGTCGAGGCCCGCTTCGTCCACGAGGCGCGGGTCCAGGGCCAGCTCGAGCACCCGGCGATCGTGCCGGTCTACGACGTCGGGCTGAACGCCGATGGCGCGCTGTACTTCACGATGAAGCACGTGCGCGGGGTCAGCCTGGCCGAGGTGCTGCGCGGCTTGCGCGCGGGCGACGCCGCGCTCGCGCAGCGCTACTCGCGGCGGCGGCTGCTCACGGTGTTCAGCCAGATTTGCATGGCCGTCCACTTCGCCCACGAGAAGGGCGTGGTGCACCGCGATCTCAAGCCGGCGAATATCATGCTCGGCGGGTTCGGCGAGGCCTACCTGCTCGACTGGGGCCTCGCGCTCGCGCCCGAGGCCGCGCCCGAGGTGGTCCACGATCGCGCCGCGGTCGGCACGCCCGGCTACATGGCGCCCGAGCAGATCGAGGGTGCCGACGCCGCGCCGATCGACGCGCGCGCCGACGTCTACGCGCTGGGCGTGATCCTGTTCGAGCTGCTCACGCACGAGCGCGTGATCGATGCGCCGGCGATCGTCGACGTGCTCCGCGCGACGCTCGCGCTCGACGGCGCGCGGCCCGCGGCGCGCGCGCCCGACGCCGACGTGCCGCCCGAGCTGGACGCGCTGTGCTACCGCGCGACCCGGCGCGATCCGGCCGCGCGGATCGCGAGCGCGGCCGCGCTGTCGGCCGGCATCGAGGCCTACCTCGATGGCGATCGCGATCTCGCGCTGCGCTGGGAGCTCGCGCGCGGTCACGCCGACGAGGCCGCCGCGGCGCTGACCCGGGCGCGCGCCGCGCCCGCGACCGAGCAGGCCGAGCGCGCGCGCGCGATGCGCGACGTCGCCGCGGCGCTCGGGCTCGACCCGAACCAGGTCGACGCGCAGCGCACGCTGGTCCGGCTGATCGCCGAGCCGCTGACCAGCGTGCCGCCCGCCGCCGAGGCCGAGCTCGCCGCCTCCGCCGGCGCGGCGTTCCAGTTCGCGCGCCGCTCGGCGCTCGCGTTCTACGCCGGCTACCTGCTGTACCTGCCGCTGCTCTTGTGGATGGGCGTGCGCGACGTCCGGCTGTTCGCGCTCGGCTGGGCGACGATCGCGGCGTGCATCGGCGCGACCGTCTGGCTGGTGCGGCGGCCGCCCACGCGGCGGGGCGTGCCGCTCGCGCACCTCGCGCTGTCGACCGTCACCGTCGGCACCGCGAGCGTCATGTTCGGGCCGTTCGTGCTGGTGCCGATGCTCGCGGGCACGATGTGCGTCTGCTACACGGCGAGCGTCGGCACGGGCCGCGGGCTGGTGCCGATCGCCGGCTGCGTCTCGGTGCTCGCGCCCGCGGGGCTCGCGTGGCTGGGCGTGATCCCGTCGTGCTACGCGTTCGAGGACGGGCGCTGGAGCATCACGTCACAGGTGTTCGACATCTCGTCCGTGCCGACCCAGCTGTTCCTGGTGCTCGCGAGCTTCGGCACGATCGCGCCGGCGTGCGTGTTCGTCGCGCGGCTGCGGCGCGCGTACCTCGATGGCGAGCGCCGGCTGCAGCTCCAGGCCTGGCAGCTGCGGCAGATCATGCCCGACGCTACGTGACCGCGATCGCGACGTCGTCGGCGACGTCGAGCCGCGTGCCGCCGCCACCCGGTGCGCGGACCAGGAACGCGGTCGCGTCGAGCCCGGCGCGCACGAGATCCTTGCGCAGGCGATAGACCAGCGTGTTGAGGTCGGCGCGGGTGCGGCTCTGGTTGGGCCACAGCCGCTCGATCAGGTAGTCGTCGTCGAGGAGCTCGCCGACCCTGCGCTGCTCCGGCGGATTGAGCAGCAGCGCCATCAGATCGCAGCGCTGACCGGGCAGGTACACCGCGCGCTCGCCGCTCGGGGTGCGCACGCGCAGGCGGCCGCCGCGCGGCAGGAACTCGAGCTCGATCCGCTGCGGCGGCGCCTCGGGCGCGCCATCGCCGCTCAGGATGGTGTCCTGATCGAGCTGGCCGAGGGCGACCACGCGGAGGCGCTGCCCGGCGTGCGCGATCACGCTGCCGGCGGTGACCGCGAGCAGCGCGCCCGGCCCGATCGCCTGGCCGTCGACAAGGACCTCGACCTGCGCCGTGAGGTGCAGCCGACCCTGCGTCGGGTGCAGCGCGAGCGCGTGCGGCGGCCAGCCGTCGACGAGCAGATCATCGCCGGCGTGACCGCCGACCACGAACGGACCGTAGGTCACGCCAAACAGTCCGCCGCCCGGACGCTCCAGCACCCACGCCGGCGCATCCGGCGGCGCGGCCTCGGCCTGGGCCTCGAGCACCAGCTCGAGCCCGGGCACGGCCACGCGATCACCGGCGGCGAGCGCAGCCTCGCGCGGCGCGATCGCGTCGTTGATGCGCGTACGGCCCTGGCCCAGCACCAGCAGCCGCGGACGATCGCTGTCGAGATAGACCAGCGCGTGGGCGCGGCTCGCCTTGGGATCGCGGAGCACGACCTCACAGCGCGGCGAGCGCCCGAGCAGCACGCCGCCGGCGTCGATCCGCAGGCGCACGCCATCGGCGGTCAGCCACCAGTGGAGCGATCCTCGAGGGCGCGCGGGCTCGGCTACCACGTCGCGATGGTACCGAACCGCCGGTGCGCCGCGGTTCGGTTTCGCACGCGCTCACGCTGACCGGCCTTCGGCGCGATGCGCGTGAGGCCGCGTCGCCGTCAGGGAAATGCGCAGTTCGTGATCGTGTCCGCGGCCTTTCCCGCGGCGCCGCCGATGTTGGTCGGCGCGTCGCCCGCGCCGGGGCTGCCCGCGCTGCCGGCGTGCGCGGCGTAGCTGCCGGTGATCGACGATCCACACAGGAACACGCCGGCGCTGACGCCACCCGGTCCACCCTGGCCGCCGCCGCCCTGGCCGCCGTGGCCCCCCTTGCCGCCCTGGCCGCCATTGCCCGAGCCCGACACGCCCAGCGGCGGAGACGGGCACGCCCACTTCGCGCCACCGCCGCCGCCACCCAGCCCGCCGTCGCCACCCTCGCCACCGCCGCCGCCGGGCCCGCCCTTGCCGCCGTTGCCGCCCCGGCTTGCGGTGAACGCGACGTCGACGACGGTCGGCGACGAGCCGCCGAGGACGATCATCGCGATCGACGCGCCGCCGCCCTGGCCGCCGTGGCCACCGCCACCGCCGCAACCGGCGCTGCCACCGCCACCGCCGCCGCCGCCATCACCGCCGTAGCCACACGTGACCGCGTCGCCCGGGCCGCCGCCGCCACCGCCCGAGCCGGGCGAACCCCACACGCCGTTCGCGCCGTTGTTGCCCGACGCCGGCAGCCACGTCGTGGCGTTCGCGCCGCCGAAGGCACCCGAGGTCGCGGTGCCACCGTTCGCGCCACCGCCGCAGCTCCCGCCGGTGCCGCCGGTCTGGCCGCCGCCGCCGCACGACGACGCGCTGCCGCCGAAGCCCGGACCGCACACGCCACCGCCGGACGCGCCCGGGCCGACGACGCTGCACCCCGCCGTCGGGTCCTGGCCGCCGTCGCCGCCGGGATACCCGCCACCCCCACCGCACGCATCGGCGCCACCATCGGCGTGGATCCGTCCGCCGGCGTTGTTGCCGCGGTTGCCGGGGGCGCCGGTGCCGCCCGCGTCGCCGCCAGCGCCCGCGCCGCCGGGCCCGGCGACGACCGCCAGGTGGCGCAGCGCCGGCGTCGCGCCGCCGACGAGCCGGATGCCATAGGTCGAGGCCGTGCCGATGCCGCCCGGGGTCTCGATCGAGAACCGATCGACCGTCGCGTTGTGCACGCCGCTGGCGTACAGCCCCTCGACGACCCAGTGGCCACCGCCGTCGACGACCACGGTCGAGGCGATGCGCGCGACGTACTGCGGGCCGCGCGCCCAGGTCGCGCTGTAGCCGCCGTGGATCGAGACGCCCTCGCGCAGCACGACGCGCTCGTTGTACGTGCCCTCGGCCACGACCACGTCGGGGCGACCCGGCGTGGCCACGCCGATGCCGTAGTTGATGGTCTTGCACGGGCTGGCCTGGGTGCCGCACGAGTTGACGTCCGTGCCCCCGCTGGTGTTGACGAAGATCAGCTTGTCGACGTCGCCATCGACGCCGTCGCAGTTCGAGTCGAAGAACGCGTCGTCGACCGGATCGGCCAGGCCCGGGTGGCGCGTGGGGTCGCGCGGATCGCAGGCGCAGATCAGGTTGCCGAAGTTGCTCGCATCGGCGGTCTCCGCGATGTGGCCGTTCTCGACCGGCGTGCCGACCGGGCAGATCGAGGGCGCCTCGTCGCGCCAGATCGTCTCGTCGACGCAGCCGGCGATGTCGTGCAGCGGCATGCCGCTCGGATCGATCGGCAGGTTGGAGTAGCGGATCGCCGCCCATCCGACCTGCGGCGCGGCGGGCGCGGCGCCCGCGCACGAGAACGCCGGTGGCGCGCCGAACGCCGACGGCTGCGCGGTGCACTGCTGGAAGTCGAGGTAGCCGGTCGGCCCGAACGTCGTCCCCGGCACCGCGAACACCGGCGGCGTGGCGGAATCGTCGACGAGCACGCACTTGAACTGGCTGTGGTGGGTCATGCCGCGCCAGTCGCCCGACCACGGCGGCGCGATGTCGCACAGCCCGTGCGGCGCCGGCGGCGTGTTGGCGGCCGGGCGCGAGGTGAGCGGCGGCGCGTCGACGATCGGCAGATCGCGATCGGTCCACTGCGCGAAGTCGAAGCCGGGCAGGTCGACCTGGGGCACGAACCGCGCGTCGCGCTGCCGCGCGCACTCCTTCCAGTAGCTGCCCGCGCCGGCCGCGTAGCCCATCGGGAAGCGCGCGTCGCAGCGCGAGCGCTCGCTGATCACGAACGTGCCCGCGGTCTCGGTGCCCATCGGCGGCTGGTACTCGCCGGTATGCAGCTCGACGAAGTACGCGACCTGCGACCAGCGATCGGCGCGATCGTTGGACGCGCGGATGACCTGCGACTCGGCGACATCGGCGTGGGCGTCGCCGTCGAAGTCGGCGTTGACGCCGACGCACGCCTTGGTCACGGCGTTGAGCTCGCGGGCGAACAGGCGCCGTCCGCCACCGGGCGCGGGCGTCACGAGTGGCGTCGCGTCGACCACCGCCTGGCTGTCGTTGCCATCGGGCTCGACCATCGGCAGCCACGACCAGCCGCCGTCGGCTGCGGTGCACTCGGCCTCGGCAAAGCCGTTGCCGCAGACATAGAGGGTCTTCTCCTGGCCATACTCGTTGACCAGCTTGACCCGATCGACCCGCTGCAGGTCACACCCGGCCTGCGCGATCGCGCTCAGCGTCGGATCGGCGTTGTTGTACGCGTCCCACGCGCTGCGGTTGATCCAGCCGTCGTGGTCGGCGTCGCACAGCCGGCCGGCGTGCTGCGTCGATGACCAGTAGTAGCCGGGATCGGTGCCGCACACGCACGCGCCACCCTGGGTGGTGATCGGATAGACGCCGGTCTCGCCCGAGGCGACCGAGCAGTGGAGGTTGCAGGCAGCGACGCCACCGGTGCCGGTGCACTGGAAGGGATCGGCGCCCTGGATCGCGGCCTCGCCGACCGGGCACACGTTCGCGGCGCACACGCACGCGTCGTTCTGCAGCTCGACGTGCTGGTCGGCGCCGCAGGGCGTGCCGCTGCAGTCGCGCACGCAGGCCGCGGTGGCCATGTCGAACGTGTAGCCGGTCAGGCACGCGCCGCAGGCGGCGTTCTCGGGCGAGCACTCGCGGTGAGCCGCGGCGCAGGCCTCGGCGATGCTCCCGGGGACGCCGGGCTCGCAGGTCGGTGCCGGGCCGCACTGGACCACGCTGCACGAATCGCACAGGCCGGTGGCCGGGTTGAACAGGTAGTCCGGGTCACAGGCCTCCTGGCACACCCCGCCTGTCGGGAAGTCCTGGCAGATCCGGTGTTCGGGGCAGACACCCGAGAGTCGCAGATCACCGCAGCTGGGCGGAGGGCAGGAGTTGGTCGCCTCGCACGAGGCGTCGGGCATCGAGATGGGGGCGGCGTCGACCACCGCGGCGTCGGGCGGCGCCGCGGCGTCGGGCGGCGCGGCGGGGCTGCCGCCACAGGCGGACAGGGCGATTCCCAGCCCGACGGCGAGGGCGGTGCGCCGACGGCGCGGCGAGTGCGGTATCGACATGAGATCCTCGCGGGCGGCGGTCACTGGCACGCCGCCGGGTTGGTGAAGTCGGTGTAGTAGATGTAGATGTAGATGTCGTTCAGTTGATCGAAGTGGACATCGCGGTTCTGCGGGTTGTGCTCGTCGAAGACCAGCGTCCATGACGTGTTCACCACCGGTCGTTCGCGCATGCCGTAGTTGCGGTACACGCTGGGATCGAACGCGCTGTCGAGATCGCGGCGCGGCGTCGCCACGATGAGCGCCGGTGGCAGGCGGTGGAAGTTCTGGCCCTGATCGGCGCGCTCGACCACGCCGGTGCCGGTCTGCCACAGCATCACGCTGGCGTTGGGGTCACCCAGGTCGGCGCCCGAGAACATCACCTCGACGTAGTCGATCTGCTGGCCGAACGTGCACGGCGCGAATTGATCGAGCGTCGTGCTGAACGTGTACGTGCGTCGGCCGCGGCTGTCGAGGAGGCGAGGATCGAGGAGCCGCGCGCGCATCAGCGCGGTGCGCTCGGCCGGCGACAGCGAGTGGCCATCGGCGCCCAGGGTCGGAATCTGCATGATGTCGTTGGCCATCGAGAGCCGGATCGCGCGGTGCGCGCGATTGCGGTACTGGCCGCGGAACGACTCGTACTCGTCCTCGAGCTCGTCGAGGTAGTTGTCGAGGTTGTAGTCGCCGTGCGCGACCATGCGAATCAGGTACAGATCGTCGGCGTGGGCGTAGCTCTGGCTCTCGTAGTACTCGAGGAGGCGCGTCGCCCGGAACGCATGCTCGAGCGCGCGGTTGAACGAGCGGTCCGCGTTGATCATCGCGGTGTTCATGTAGACCCGGATGTTGGGGTCGTTGCGCGCGGCCTCGACGTCGATCGCCAGCGCCTCGGCGTCGGCCTCCTCCTGCGCGGTGCGGCGCGCCTCGAGCCGCAGCGCCGTCATCGTGGCCAGATCCATCTTCACCCGCAGGAGCGTCTGGTTGACGTCGTGGCGCAGCTGCTGGATGGACTCGACGAGGTCGGCGACGACTGGCGCCGAGTCGATGCGGATCGCCGTGCACTGCGTGTCGATCTGGCCGGTGAGCTCGCGGATCTGCGACTGTGTCATCGCGTCCTGTTGGTCCTGGATCTCGGTCTGCATGAGGCCGACGGCGTACTCGCTGGCCGCGGCCGCGAGGCCGTAGGCGGCGGTGCTGCTCGGGACGGCTTCGCAATCGAGGAGATCGCACTTGGTCAGCGCCAGCATCTGGCCGACGTGCTGGGCCGTGCGCTCGGCGAGCGAGATGCCGTTCTCGAGGTCGGTGATCGAGCGCTGGAGCGACCGCTGGGTGTTGCGCTCGGTGATCTGGAGATCGAGCAGCCGGCCGAGGTTGGCGCACTGCTGGGTGACGCGCTCTTGCTCCAGCGCGATGCGATCGTAGAGGTGCGCCACGCGTCGCTGGAACTCGGTCACGTCGCTCTGCAGCAGCGCGATGTCGGCCATGCGGTCGTACAGCTCGCCGTTGCCGACGAAGCCGCACGGATCGCCCATCGCCGCGGTCCGGTCGGAGAGGTACGCATGCCGGCTGATCGCGGCGTGGACGCGGCCGTCGTCGCCATCGAACTGGCCGCAGATCTCGGACAGGCGCGCTTCCTTGGTGACGCTGATCTGCACCAGCTCGGACTGGAAGGCGGCGCTGTCGGCCTCGAAGCCATGGCTGTTGGTGACGGCGTCGTCCTCGAAGCGACGGGCGGTGTCGGTGCGCATGCGGGCCAGGCCCAGCGCCGCCTCGAACGCGTTGGCGAAGCGCGTGTCCGTGTCGTCGACCGCCGGGAACGGGATGAAGTCGGGGCTGAAGCCGAACCGCTCGCCATCGCGCGAGATGCTCTCGTAGACCTCGCGCATGCGCGCGAGCGCCGACTCGTACTCGTGCTGGGCGCGGTTCAGGATGATGACGATGTCGCCGCGATTCTGCCCATCGGTGTTGTCGGCGATGTCGAGCATCAGGCGCGACAGGAACATCGACTCCAGGTACGTGCCCATGTACGCGCGCTGCATGACCGACCGGGCCAGATCGGGCCGGTTGAAGCCGCGGTAGCGATCGGCGATGTAGCTCCACGCGGCGGCCTTCTTGGCCGAGCCGCCGAGGATGCGCTCGAGGTAGCTCGACACCAGCGCGGGGCTGACGACGTGGTTGGCCCCGACATCGCCGCTGGCGATCGCGGCGAAGATCACCGGCGCGACCTTGGTGAAGAAGCGATCCGTCGCCGACTCGTAGTACTGCACCGCCTGGTGGAACGCGCGCATCTCGTAGCCCGCGACGCCCGACACGTTCATGCCGCCGTTCTCGAACTGCGCCCCGAAGAACGCGCCGCCGTTGGCCGCCGCCAGGTCGAAGCGCGAGCTGAGCGCGTGGGTCAGCGCATCGTCGCCGAGCATGATCGAGAGCTCGGCGTCCAGGCGCTCGAACCCATCGGCGCCGGACGCGGACGACGGGCTGGCCGCGGGATGGACCGCGAGGCTGCTGGTGAGGAAGGTGCGCAGCGGCAGCCAGGCGTCGTTGTGCCACTCGGATGCGTGCGCCGCGTAGATCGACAGCAGACAGTCGACCCGATCCGCCGTCGCCTGGATCTTCGCGGCGTCGTAGCAATACGGGGTCAGCGCGCCCGAGCCGATGCACGGCACGGGCACGAACCCGACCGAGCGGTTGGTCGAGCTGCGGAAATGCTCCTTGTAGCGGAACGCGTCCTCGACCGCCGATTCGAGCGGCACGAACACCGCGGGCCCCGGCGGATAGAAGATCTTGCCGGCGCGCAGATCGTAGCGATTGTCGCTGCAGGTGGTCGCGGTCGGGCTCTCGCACGCCCACACCGGATCGAGGGTCAACGCCAGGTTCGAGGTGATCCACTGCTGGAGCTGGACACCGCAGGTGTGGTCTTGCTGGCAAGCCAGGGCCGCGACCGAGGCCTGGGTGAAGCTGGGTGGCAAGACGAAGTAGCGCACGTTGCTGGCGGTCGGACACGCGACCCGCACGTCGCTCGCGGCGCCGGTGCTGTTGCCGGGACCGCCGTCGAACAGCCCGGTATCGACACAGAGGTAGTGGACGCCCGCGGTCAGCGGCGTGAGCGTGCCCGGCGCGCGGCCGGTGAGCATGAGGCTGGCGCGATCCGGATCGGGCATGCTGAGCGGCAACACCTGGCCAGCCGGCAGCGCAGCGGCGGCGGTGGCCAGCGCGGCGTCGCACGACGTGCGTCCGGGCAGCGGGCCGGTGACGCCGCGGCTGGAGGTGCCGGTCGTGCTGGTGGTCAGCTCGGCGTCGCGCACGGGCTGGCCGCTGCGCTCGAGCAACATGTAGCCATACGTGGTGATCGTCGGGCCGCGCAGACTCGATGCGACGGACTCCTGGAAGATCACGAACAGGTGCTGCTGATCGATCATCGCGCCATCGACCAGGCGGAGCTGCCGCTTGATCGAACGCCCGTCGGCGACGGGATTGCCGACGGTGAGGTTGGCGTTGCGCGGATCGCCGCCGGCGAACGGCACCGTGGATTCGCGGCACTCTTCGCGCATGCCGTTGCGGGTGCCGGCGGTGAAGCCCGGCACCAGCCAGGGCACGCTCACCAGCTGCATGCCGGCCGGACACGCGCCGTTGACCGCGGCGATGCGCGCGCCGACATAGATGTCAGACGAGAAGCCGGCCAGGTAGCTGACGCAATCTCCCGGGACGCCATCGCTGTCGCATTGCGTGGTGTCGTCGGGTGCGTGGGCGCTCGGGAACGCGAGGTCGATCCGTGGATTGCCGCCGTAGTGCAGCGCGACCGAGCTGTCGATGATGCCGGTGTAGGTGAGGTTGCCGGCGGCATCGAGGGGCCCGCGGCGCAGGTTGAAGGCGATCGGATACTGGGTCGGGCCGCTCGGGATCGGCGTCGCCGCCAGGTTGTCGACGTACTGGCGGATGCCCGCGGTCCCGGCGGTGTCGTACAGGTAACACGCGCCGCGGGTGTTCCCGGCGGCGCACGCGGCGGTCACGCTCGGCCACTGCCACGACTCGGTCGACGTGGCGGTGAGGATGGCCTGGAGCTCGCGAAACCCGTCGAGCCGACCGTTGCGATACGCGGCCCACTGCGCGATCAGGCCATTGCCGACGTCGTTCGACTGGCTGTGATCGCCGGCGCGCCACGCGTCGAGTCCGACCTCGGGGAACGACGCGAAGTAGTACATCGTGCCGGTCCAGCGGCCGTCGACCGAGGCCTGGAACGACACCTGGATCGTCTGGGTCCCCATGGTCGCGCTCGCGACATCGATCGAGCCCTCGACGCGCGACCAGCTCGCGGGGATCGCGCCCTGCGCCAGGTGCAGCGCCGGGCAGGCGTCGCCGCAGCCGGCGGGCGCCAGGATGTCGAGCCCGCCATTGGGCAGGCCGGTCGCGCCGGCGCTGGACAGCGTGACGAACCACAGGGGCTCGGCGGCCGCGCGGGGATCGTCGATCGGCTGGCCCTGGCGATCGTAGACCCGGTGGCGCACCTTGGTCACCGTGAAGTGCTCGTCGACCGGGCTGGTGGTGGTGAGCTGGATATCGGACGCGGGCTCGAGCAGCGTGAAGGCGAGGTCGGTGGCGCTGACGGCGAACGTGCCATTGGCGACCGGCCCCGTCGTCGGGTCGATGACCTGCGGCATGCAATAGCCGCTCTCGCCATCGGCCATGTCGCAGCGCTCGTCCGCGGGGCAGGCCTGGCCGGGCGACGGGTTGGCGTTGCACGGCATGCGGCACGCGTGCAGGTAGCACGAGAGTCCGGACGGGCAGTCGGTGTTGGTGTCGCAGTTGGAGTAGCAGTGATTGTCGGCCAGGCAGCGCTGGTGATCGGGGCAGGCGGCGTCGTTGACGCACGTGACCCGCGGCGTGCCCGGCGGTTCGCACGAGCCCTCGTCGCACGCGAGGCCGGGCAGACAGCCGGCGACGAATCCCTCGGGATCGCAGATCATCACCCCGGTCGGCGTGACGACATCGTCGGTGCAGCGCGTGTAACACCTGGGCGCCGTCGGTGGGACTTCGTCGCGCGGCAGACACCGGCCCACGGCGTAGACCAGGCCGGCGTTGCACACCCCGTGATCGGGCGCGCAGCCCTGACTGCCCAGCTCGCAGTGGACGCAGGTCGCGGTGTCGCGATCGCAGCGGCTCTGGTTGTGGCACAGGCCATTGGCGGGGCAGGCGCCGCCGGGGAAGCCGGCGCCGTCGATGCAGGTGCCGCCGCCGAGCGAGGTGTCGCAGTACAGCCCGGCGTTGCACTCGTCCAGGAGACAGTCGCACGCGGCGGTGCCGGCGGCGCAGTCGGTCGGCTTGCACACGCCGAGCTGGCACTGATCGGTCGCCGCCGTGCAATCGGTGCCGCCGCGGCACGCACAGCCGGTGTCGCCGGGCGCGCAGCGCATCGACACGCAGACCTCATCGGTGCACTGCAGGGCTTCGCCGGCGGCGCTGGCGCCGCAGGTATCGCCGCTGGCACAGGCGCAGCCGAGCGCGCCGGGTGGACAGCCGGTGACGGCGGCGTCGGCGGGCGGCGCGGTGGTCCCGCCGCCGCAGGCTGTTAGCGCGGTCGCGAGGATCGCGAGGACGGATATCAGGGTGGGTTTGATCATGGGTGTCCTCGCGGAGGGAGCGATCAGCCGCCGGTCGCGATGCCGCCGCCAGGAATGGCGTGGCCGTCGCGATCGAAGCAGCGCGCGCGCGCGACGGTCATGCCGCCGGTGCCGGTGAGCTGGATGTGCACGGCGTCGTGCGCGATGGCGTGATCGCCCGCGGCGTAGAACGTGACGCCGGTGCGCGGCGCCTGGCGGATCGACTCGCCCTCGACGCTCGCGGCGAAGGTGGCGCGCACGACCTGCGCGGTGGCGTCCTCGAGCAGGAGCTCGCAGCTGCGCGCGGCGGGATCGATCGCGGGCAACTCGAGGTCATGCGTGGCCTCGCAGGTGTGGGCGGTGAGATCGCAGGCGAGGCCGTCGTCGCAGGTGTTGTCGACGCGACAGGCGCAACCGGCGGCGCCGTCGGTGCACTGCTGCGGCGCGGGGTGGCTGCAGGCGGCGGCGAGCAGGGTGCCGAGCAGGATTGCCTCGAGATGGATGCGCATGGGTGAATCCTTTTGGCGGCGAGACGCGGTTCTGTGGGTCAATCTTTCTTCTCAAGTCGCGCGCTGACGGAGTCGACGATCTTCTTGTGGAGCGAGCTGGCCGCGGCGACACCGCCCGCGCTGAGTGCAACGGTTGCGAGGTGCGGTTCGGGGACGCTGGCCGCGTGTGCGCTGCCGTAGGCGAGGATTCCGGTCATGATGCCGGCGAGTCCGCGATTCCCTAGTTCCTCGATGCCTCCGCGGATCGTTGCCGTGCTGGGTAGATGCGAGTAGACCCAGGTCGCACTGGAGGTCACGCCGCCCGCGATGGTCGTGGCGCCTTTCGTGATGGCTGCCTTGAAGTCTGCCCACCTGGATGAGCCGCCGCTCTGCGAGTTGCCGAGCATCAAGCCGGTTGGGTCCGTCGCGTTGACCAGGTCGTTGGCGACATACGCGTATCGGTCGGTCGCCTCCGCGGCTCGCAGCGCGGTGAGCGCGTCGCTGCGCTCGAACGCCGGATCCGGTCGCGTCCAGCGCATCGTCAGCGGGTCGAGCCACCGGTACTCGAACCGGATGAGGCCGATGCTGGGCATCTCCTCCTGGCCGGTGAACCCGTATTCGTCGACATAACCGGTCTGCGTCGTGTCGCCGGCAGGGACCATGAAGTGCCGCCGGCCGCGCTCGTGGCCGGCCGCGTCGGTCGCGAGATCGAGGCTGCCGAGGTGATCGGCGTGCAGCGCGACCTCGCCGTCGCCGGCCTCCAGTAGCATCCGGCGCGCGGCGCTGCGCAACAGCGCATGCGGGGCCGCGGCTTCCGCGCTCGATGTCAGGATCGACGCGCCGCTGGCATACGCGACCCATGCGTCGGCGGCGTTCACCTCGCCGTCGGGGCCGCCGATCGGCGCGGGATCACCCAGCACGACCGGCGCGAGCGCCGGCGACTCGAGCCGGGCGACGCGCTGCTGGCCGACCCGCGGATAGGCGACGCCGATGCCGTCGCGTACCTCGTAGTCGGCACTCGCGTACAGCGTGATCGCCTCGCCCTCGATACGCGCGACCCGCGACATGCCGGCGCCGTACGCGAACCGCGCCACGCTGGCGTCACCGCGCGTGACGCCAGTGAGCCGACCCAGGTAGTCCCAGGCATAGGCCAGATCGCCGCGCGCGATCATGTAGCCGGCGGCGTCGTAGCCGTACGCCACGCCGCGCGCGGTCACCACCGCGTTGGGATGGACGGTGTCATAGGCCAGGTCGCCGACGTTGGCCGCGCTGCTGTCGCCGAGCGACGAGGTGAGCGACAGGACGTTGTCGGTCGTGTCGTACGTGCGCGACTGGACCTCGGCGCCGTCGCCGGTGCCGTACGCCGCGCTGATCACCCGGTGCCACGCGTCGTAGCCGAACGTGGCGTCCAGCGACCGGAGATCGGCGGGTGCGGCGGCTTCCGCCAGCGCCGTGATGTCGCCGAGCGCGTCGCGGGTGTAGCCCAGATCCTCGAGCGGCAGGGCCGCGCCGCCAACGGTCCGGTGCGACGTGCGCACGCGGCCGTCGTAGGCCCAGGTCTCGTCGATGCGATTCGCGCGGGTGATGCCCAGGGGCTCGCCACGATCGCCGTAGGTGATCGCGGTGACCACCTTGTCGATCCCGGTCAAGCGCGACGCGCCGTCGAACGCGCGGTCGACGCGGCGTCCATCGGGATAGACGATCGCGACCTCGCGGCCGGCGTCGTCGAAGACATGATGGGTGACCAGGCGTGCGCGGCCGACGGCGCGGTCCTCGAACACGGGCTGACCGCGGACATCGAAGCCGAAGTGGTCCGCGCCGCGGGCCGCGCCGCCGATGCGGCTGACGAGCTCGGCATCGAGGGGATAGGTGATCTCGATCGCCTGGCCCTCGGCGTTCGTGCAGTCGCTGGCGGCGCAGGTGCCACCGAGGTCGTAGCGAATGTCGATCTCCGTCCCGGCGCGATTGGCCTCATCCCAGGTCGCGAGCAGGCGATTGGCGCCGTCGTAGCTGGCGGCGGTGGTCACGCCGCGCGCATCGACGCGGCTCACCAGATTGCCGGCATCGTCATAGCCCAGCTGGGTGACGCCCGAGCTCGGGTCACTGACCATCACCAGTCGGCCCAGTAGATCGTAGGTCTGGGTCTTCGTGCCACCCGCCGCGTCGACCAGGGTCGCGAGTCGGCCGAGCTCGTCGTAGCTCGCCCGCGTCATCGGGCCGGGCGTCCCCGCGGTCAACACCCGCTCGACGGCGATCGTGCGGCCCAGGCCATCCACCTGCGTGATCGTGGGCGTGTTGGGGTTGGGACTCGCCGGATCGAGATCGTCCTCGTCGAAGCTCGCCGTCGACAGCGGGCCGTACACGACCGCGCTCTCGGTCGGCCCGTGCGCGTCATCGGCCGCGGGATACGCGCGATGCACCTCGCGATGGGCCGCGTCGTAGCGGACGGACTCGAAGCGCACGCCGGTCGGCTCGGCGGTGTCGCAGAACCCGGTCTGGCGGAGATACGGCTGGTAGATCCGGACCGGGGCGCCGCGGCTGTTGAACGCGTTGAAGCCGCTGATCTGGTAGAGCGCGCCGGTGACGAGCTTGCGCTCCTGGTAGGTGCGGCCGCGGCCATCGACGCAGATCACGCGCTCGAGATCCGCGGCGCCGCCGCGCACCGAGCGCCGCTTCTCGACGATGCGGGTCGCGGGGTCGGCGAGGAACCACTGGTACTCGATGGTCGGCGTGGCCTCGTCATCGCCGGGCTGGATGATCGCGACCCGCCGGCCGAACTCGTCGTAGCGCACGCTCGTGTTCTTGCGCGCTGACGCGGGCACGCCGCCGCCGGCGAGCATGAAGCCAGTCGCCTCGCTCACCTGATCGAACGCGGGGTCGTAGCTGTACTCGCGGCGCAGCGCGTACGGCGACGCGCCGCCGATCGCGATGTCGGTCCGCACCACCCGCATGCCGGTCGCGTCGTACGTGTACGTCCGGCGATGGCCCCCGACATCGCTGGCCGAGCCCAGCGGATCGAGCGCGACCAGCACGTTGCCGTGTGGATCGTACGAGGCGCGCTGGGTCTCGATCATCGCGCTGGCGCTGACCCGCGACCGCACTCGCGTGGCGTCGCCGCGCGTGGCCTGGCCGAGCGCGAGGCCGGTGAAGTCGGCGCCGTCGTAGTAGGTCTCGGTCTCGTCGCTCGCCCCGCCGGCGATCCCGTAGTGCTGGACGCGCATCGGCAGATCGAGCCGCCAGCGCCCGCCGGTGCCGGTCGCCGGATCCACATACGCGGTCGCGGTGTACTGCTCGTCGCCGGTGCAGGTCGCGCCACACATGCCCCCGGCGGCGGTGCACGGCGCGCACGCCTGCGGCGCCTCGAGTGAGCCGCGGTTCACCACGCCCAGGTTGGCGGCCAGCGTGACCCGGCCGTAGCCGTCATAGGTGGCGGCGGTCCGGGTCGTGGCCCACAGATCGGTGGCGGCGCCCTCCTTCACGGTCGTCGTGCGCGACTGCTCGCACACGTAACGGACCGGCCGCGCCAGCCCACTCGTGGGCACGCCGGTGAGCGCGCACTCCCCGTAGTCGCGACGCTCTTCATCGAGCGCGCGCTCGGGCGCCGTGCCGCTGAATCGCGCGGCCGTCAGCAAGAGCCCCTTGCGATAGGTGTCCGTGGCGCCGAGATCGTAGGTCTCGATGGTGCGGCCCGGCTCCTGGCTGTCCTGCGCGCCATCAGCCGCGGTGATCGCGGTCACCTGCGCGTAGCCGCGGAACTCCTTCTCTCGACCATCGTAGTAGCCATTCGCATAGGCGTAGCTGGTGATCTCGTGCAGGCCGGCGCCGTCCTCGCCGCCGGTCAGCGTGGTCCAGGTGTCGACCTGCGTGACGACGCTGGCCGGCGTGGTCAGCGGCAGCGTCCACGCGGTCGGATCGGCGTGGCGCTGCTCGGCGGCGGTGCCGTAGGTGATCTGCTCGACCATGCCCAGGCCGTTCTCGATCCGGGACAGCAGGTTGGGCTGGATCGGGAACAGCTCGAGATAGGCGACCTTGCCATCGAGCTGGATCCACACGACGTCAGTCGAGCCGTTCGCGTTCATGTCGGCGAACAGGACGGTCGTGTCGATCGCGCGGGTCGGCAGCCCCGGCACGTCCGCCGCGGTGATGCGCGTGAACGCGAGATCGAAGGCCGCGCCGGCGTGGTTGAGCGCGTAGCTGATCGCGTCGGGCTCGACGAGCACCAGATCATCGAGGCCATCGCCGTTGAGGTCCTCGAGGTTCAGGACCGCGAGCTGCGACGCGGTCAACGCCGGCGCCGCCACGTCGATCCACGGGCCCCAGTGCGCGCGGCCCAGGTGCTTGCGATAGCGGATCGCGCCGGACTCCTGGACGTGGACGGGATCGAGCAGCCCGTCGCCGTTCAGGTCGGCGAAGAACACGCGGTTCTGATCGAACGCGACGCCGATCGGCTGCGCATCGGCGAGCGTCTCGAAGCTGGTGCCGGTGTTGCGCCGCACCAGCACCGACTGATCGCTCACGGTCTGCAGCGCGTCGATGCGGCGATCGCCGTCGACGTCGAGGAAGCGGACGCCGGCGGGATCGCCGCTGCCGCCGGCCAGCGACAGACCGAGATCGCCGTCGGACTGACATCCGGTCGAGGTCCAGTCGCCCTTGCCGCTGTTGCACAGCACCGTCTGCTGCGCGACGTTGACCAGATCGGTGAGCCCATCGCCGTTGACGTCGAGCTCCTGCACCGTCGGGCGCTCGACCGAGAACCCGCTGCGCGTGCCGACCACGCTGTGGCGGACCACCGGATCGAACGACGAGCGGCCGTTGCCGTCGAAGCGGTTCAGCACGAACGCGTGGAAGCCATCGACCGAGGTGTCGAGGACATCGGGCAGGGCATCGCCGTTGATGTCGACGAGCGTGGCGGTGCCCGAGTGCATCGCGCTGCCGGTGGGCAGCGAGCCCATCGCGACCACGAACGGCGCGGCGCAGTTGCCGCTGGGACACACGCCGCCGAGCGAGCGCGAGTAGCCGAACGTGAACACCACCGGGTAGCGCGTGCCGGCGCGCCCGAACTGCTCGACCTTCGCGAGGCGCGACAGGCCGTTGGCGACCGACGCGCTCTCGTAGGTCAACGCGTAGCGGCGCAGCTGCTCGCCGGCGACCGCGATCGTGACGGTCGCGAGCTTGCGCGTGGTGCGCTGATCGAAGCCCGGCTTGCAGTCGGAGACCTCGTCGGGGCGGCTGGTGTACGCCAGCGCGACGGTGTAGCGCGGCTTGCCGGCCTGATCGTGCACGTAGCCGATCTGGGTCAGGTACGGCGCGCCGTCGATCAGCTGGTAGTCGTAGCGGACGTGGTGATCGTGGGCGTCGACCTTCTCGACCAGGTGGTAGCGAAAGGTCTTGCCGTCGGTGCCGGCCAGCCGCGCCTCGGGGACCACGACGCCGGCGGCGGTCGCGCCGAAGTAGCCGGTCGAGCCGTCGGGATACTCGGCGGTGAGGTAGCCGGCGGCGCCCGGGGCGTGCCACGTGTAGCGCACGAAGCCGCCCTCGTAGCGCGCGCGATAGGTGGCCGCGGTCGCGCTGGTCGCGACCCGCACCAGCTGCGTGCTGCCATCGACGGCGAGCTCGTCGTCGGCGGTGTAGTGGGGGAGGCCGCGGAGCGTGAGGCGCTCGATGCTCGGCACCTCGAGCGCCCAGCCGATGCCGACGACCGCGTTGCCGGTGCCGGTGCTGTAGGTCAGGCCCAGCGACGGCGTGGCCTGGGGGAACCCCCTGGGCAGCTCGAAGCCGACCCGGTAGGCCATGAGCCCCATGTTGCGATCGAGGGTCGCGTTGTCGCCGAGCCCCTCGACGGAGCCTGGCCCGTCCGGGACCGCGACGCGATCATCGGACACGCCCGACTGCGCGCGCGCGACGCGAGGCGCCGCGACGACCAGCGCGAGGATCGCGAGCGCTCGGCGCGCGCGGAGAACACCTGACGCGATGCAGGACCAGCCCATGGTCCACCTGTGTCACGGAGCGCCGCGCGGCCTCAATGACACGCCGATGGCAGGCCGGCGCGGGTCGCGGTGACGGTACGATCGCGAGCGTGAGATGCATTCGCCGGACGAGTGACGGCCGCGCCGCATGAGAGGCTGGCGATCGTGAGTGTCGCGCGCGTGATCGAGGAGCTGGAGGCCGCGCTCGCGCTCGCGGCCG
>JAIOQA010000460.1 GCA_021413675.1 Deltaproteobacteria bacterium
GACGGCCGCATCGCGATGACCGACTACGTCCACCAGGTCGTCGAGATCCTCGATCCGGCGACCGGCGCCACCACGATCCTCGCCGGCGTGTTCGACGCCTCGGGCTACGTCGACGCGACCGGCGCGGCCGCCCGCTTCGCGCGGCCGTACGGCATCGCGGTCCGCGACGGCGCGCTGATCGTCGCCGACTACGAGAACCACCGCATCCGGTCGGTCGACCTCGCGACCGGCGCGGTCACGACCCTCGCGGGCTCCGGCGTCCCCGGCACCGCCGATGGCGCGCTCGCGACCGCGCAGTTCGATCTCCCGCAGGGCGTCGCCGTCGACGCCGCCGGCACCATCTACGTCACCGACACCGGCAGCTACCGCGTCCGCCGGATCCGCAACGGCACCGTCGAGACGATCGCCGGCGACGGCGTCGGCGGCTTCCGCGACGACGACGATCCGCTGATCGCCGAGTTCTATGGCCTCGAGGGCCTCGCGGTCGCGCCCGACGGCGCGGCGCTGTACGTCGCCGACGGCAGCCGCGGCGAGGCCCTGCCCTACAACCGCGTGCGGATCGTCGACCTCACGCCGTAGCGCAGCCGCGCAGCGCGCGCCCGCACCGGGCGTCAGCGCGCATCGAGCGCTGCCACCAGCCGCGCCGCCGCCCGCCCGAGCGGCGCGTCCGCGCGTCGGTACAGCCGCGGCGCGAACACGTGGGTCGACGCGCCGGTCCAGCGCACGCGCTTGAGCCCGCCCTTCGCGAGCTCGCGCTCGATCAGGTAGTCGGGCAGCCAGCCGTAGCCGATGCCGGCCTGGATCGCGGCCTTCTTCGACGCGAAGTCGTTGAGGTGGATCGTGGAGCCCTGCTCGAGGTGCGCGGTCGGCAGCTCGAGGCGCGGGTCCGAGCCGCGGACCGTGAGCATGACGTGGGCGGCGAGCGCCGCGGCGCGGTGGGTGCCGCGCGCCAGCGGGTGGCGCGCGTGCGCGACCAGCGAGGCGCGCACCGGCGCCAGCGCGGTGGCGTGCAGCCGGGCCCGCGGCGGCAGCACCGCGATCATCAGATCGGCGCCGTCGCGCGCGAACGCGTCCTCGACGCCGCCCAGGAACTCGGCGCGCACGTCGACCCGGGTCGGCGCGCGCTCGCGCGCCAGCGCGCCCACCGCGCGCAGGAGCGGCTCGATCGGCACGACGCCATCGAACACGACCTTCAGCTCGGGCTCCCAGCCGGCGCGCAGCTCGGCGCACGCGGCCAGCGCGGCGGCCTCGGCGGCCAGCAGCTGCCGGCAGGCCTCCGCGAGCCGGCGCCCCGCCGCCGTGAGCTTCGTCCGGTAGCCGGACCGATCGAGCAGGACCAGGCCGGTGTGGTCCTCGAGCGTGCGCAGCAGGTACAGCACGCTGGTGTGGCCCTTGCGCAGCGCGGCCGCGGCCGCGGCGAACGAGCCGTGGCGCTCGATCGCGTCGAGGGCGCGGGCCTGGTCGAGAGAGACGCTGGGAATCACTGTGCACAGTATGCACAGAGTCATGGCGAAGATTGTGCTTTTCACGATCCGCCCCGACGCGCCACCGTGGCCGCCATGGACATCCCCTACATCCGCGGCGAGGTCGCGCTCCAGGCCCACGTCGGCGTCCCCGATGGCACCGTCGAGGAGGAGCTCGCCCGCGGCGGGTTCTTCGGGCGCTACGCCCACCTCTACCGCCGCCGCCCGCCGGTCGGCTGGACCCGCATCGAGGGCCCGCTGCGGCCGCGCGCCTATCGCGCGACCGAGACCGCGCCCGCGACCGCGCCGGCGGGTGATTACCTCGCCGCCCGCCCCGCGCTGCTCGAGAACGACGACTGCGTGATCCGGTTCGCCGCGCTCGACGCGCCGATGCCGTACCTGTTCCGCAACGCCGACGCCGACGAGCTGCTCTTCGTCCACGACGGCGCCGGCCGGCTCGAGACCGACTTCGGCCACCTCGCCTACGAGCCCGGCGACTACCTCGTGATCCCGCGCGGCACGACCCACCGGCTCGCGCCGACCCGCGCCACCCGGCTGCTCGTCGTCGAGACCGCCGGCGAGCTCGGCGTGCCCGACCGCGGCATGCTCGGCCAGCACGCGATCTTCGATCCCGCGGTGCTGCGCGTGCCCACGCCCGGCGAGGGCACCAGCCTCGGCCCCGACGCCCACGGCGAGTGGGAGCTGCGCATCCAGCGCGAGGGCGAGATCACCAAGGTGTTCTACCCGCACGCGCCGCTCGACACGGTCGCGTGGAAGGGCACGCTCACGGTCTGGCAGCTCAACGTCCGCGACATCCGCCCGGTCGCGAGCGAGCGCTACCACCTGCCGCCGTCGGCGCACACGACCTTCCTCGCCGCCGGCGTCGCGATCTGCACCTTCGCGCCGCGGCCGCTCGAGAACGGCGACCCGCGCGCGATGAAGGTGCCCTTCTATCACTCCAACATCGACTACGACGAGGTCATCTTCTATCACGCGGGGCAGTTCTTCAGCCGCGTCGGCATCGGCGCCGGGATGATCACGTTCCACCCGCAGGGCATCCACCACGGCCCGCAGGCCGGCGCCGAGCGCCGCGCCGCCGCCGCGACTCACACCGACGAGATCGCCGTGATGGTCGACACCCGCCGGCCGCTGCGGCCGACCGCGGCCGCCGCGACGCGCGAGGCCACCGACTACTGGAAGAGCTGGCAGCCGCGCGCTGCCGAGGAGCCGACCCGATGACCACCTCGCCCACCAACCCCTGCGGCCTCCGCGGCATCGCGTTCGTCGAGGTCGCGTCGGCCGATCCGGCCGCGCTCCACGACCTGCTCGTCGGCTTCGGCTTCTCGCGCACGATGCGCCACGCCCGCCGCGCGATCGATCTCTCCGCCCAGGGCGAGATGGTGTTCCTGCTCAACCGCGAGCCCGACGGCGTCGCCGGTCGGTTCCGCGCGCAGCACGGGCCGTCGATCTCGGCGATGGGCTGGCGCACGGTCGATGGCCAGCAGGCCCGCGCGATCGCGGTCACCCGCGGCGCCCGCGCGGTCGACGGCGAGCTCGAGCGCGGCGGCATCCCGACCCCGGCGGTCGCGGGCATCGGCGACTCGCTGCTCTACCTGGTCGACGACGGCGACACCTGGGCCGCGCTCGGCTTCGTCGCCCACGATCAGCCCGTCCGGGTTCCGGACAAGGGCTTCGTCGCGATCGATCACCTGACCAACAACGTCTACAAGGGCACGATGGCGACCTGGGCGGCGTTCTACAAGGACGTCTTCGGGTTCACCGAGGTGCGCTACTTCGACATCCGCGGCGTCATGACCGGCCTGACCTCGTACGCGCTGCGCTCGCCGTGCGGCACGTTCGCGATCCCGATCAACGAGGCCGACGAGGCCAGGAGCCAGATCAACGAGTACCTCGACGAGTACCACGGGCCCGGCATCCAGCACCTCGCGTTCCTGACCCGGGACATCCTCGCGTCCCTGCGCGCGCTCGAGGGCGCCCCGATCAGCTTCCTCGACATCGACGACGAGTACTACGCGACCGTCTTCGACCGCGTGCCCGAGGTCGTCGAGGATCGCGCCGAGCTGCGCCAGCGCAACGTGCTCATCGACGGCGACGAGCGCGGCTACCTGCTGCAGATCTTCACCAAGAACCTGATCGGCCCGATCTTCGTCGAGATCATCCAGCGCGCCGGCCACGACTCGTTCGGCGAGGGCAATTTCGGCGCGCTGTTCCGGTCGATCGAGCGCGATCAGGTCAAGCGCGGCTACCTGTAGCGGCCAACGCAGCGCGGCGGGCGCACGGCTTGCTTGATCCGATCGCGCGAGCGGCGCCGTCGGGGATTTCGCGCAAGGCCTGCAGGGGGCGGCGCGCTCGCACACCCGGAGGCCCCGTGCGCGACTACCAGCCCATCCCGACGACCTGCCCCACCGCCTGGACCACGCACTACGCACCGGACGACCTCCGGTTGCGGGACCTCTACGCCAAGGCCAAGCACGAGCAGTGGGAGTCGGAGACCACGCTCGCGTGGAGGTCCGACGTCGATCCCGAGCGCGAGAATTTCCCCGATCAGCAGCTGCCGATCTTCGGGACCGACCTCTGGGCGAAGCTCGGCAAGGCGGAGATCGCGCAGCTGCGCCAGCACTCGATGTCGTGGACGCTGTCGCAGTTCCTGCACGGTGAGCAGGGCGCGCTGCTCGCGTCGTCGCAGGTCGTCGACACCGTGCCGTGGCTCGACGCCAAGCTGTACGGCGCGACCCAGGTGATGGACGAGGCCCGCCACGTCGAGGTCTACGAGAAGTACCTGCGCGAGAAGGTCGAGCTGACCTACCCGGTCAACCCCGAGCTCAAGGCGCTGCTCGAGGCGATCCTCCGCGACCAGCGCTGGGACGTGAAGTACCTGGGCATGCAGATCCTGGTCGAGGGCCTGGCCCTGGCCGCCTTCCAGTTCGTGCACGCGTTCTCGGCCGAGCCGCTGCTCAAGGATCTCACCAAGCACGTCATGCGCGACGAGGCGCGCCACGTCGCGTTCGGCGTGCTGTCGCTCGGCGAGTACTACCGGACCGAGCTGTCCGAGCGCGAGCGCGACGAGCGGGTCGAGTTCACCTACGAGGCCTGCCGGCTGATGCGCGACCGGTTCCTGCAGAAGGAGGTCTGGGAGACGCTCGGCTATCCGGTCGAGCGCTGCCTCGAGCTGACGCTGCAGTCGCCGGCGATGCAGGAGTTCCGGCGGCTCCTGTTCTCGCGCATCGTGCCCAACGTGAAGAAGCTCGGCCTGCTCACGCCGTGGCTGCGCGAGAAGTTCGGCGAGCTCGGCATCCTGCAGTTCGAGAGCCTGCCCGCCGACGCGTAGCGCGTGCCCGTCGGCCCGCGGTCAGTTGCCCTGACCGCAGCCGCCCATGCCGCACGCGCCCATGCCGCAGCCCATCGAGGGCGCCGGCGTGCTGGCGACGCCGCCGAGGTTCGCGGCGGTCATGACGCGCATGACCGGCTCGCCGGTCTCGGGGTGCGCCGTGAGCGGCGCGTCGGCCATCTTCTGCTGGACTTCGAAGCGGACGGGCGCGGTGCCGTCCGCCGGGAGGGTCTCGTAGACGTAGGTCGGCATGGACGAACTATTGGCGCGCCGCGCGCCGCGCGCAAGCCTCGCGCGATCGCGCTACGCCTCGACCCGCACGTACGCGAAGTCGAGCGGCCGGCCGTCGATGCCCTTCTGCGGCGGTGCGATCCAGTTCGCCATCTTGCCGGGCTCGTACACCGGCCGGGCCTGGAGCGATCGCACGAACGCGCGATCCGTGGCCGACGGCAACCACGCGTCCTGGCGCCGCGCGAAGCCCTCCGCGGACAGCGGCGACCCATCGGGCGCGAAGAAGTGCTCGGCGTAGATGCCGATGCGCCGATGGAAGCGGCGGTGCGGCAGGGTCAGGCGGTACGACAGCCCGGCCTTGTCGAGGGTCTTGTTCCAGCGATCGACCGCGCGCTGGCAGTCGGCGATGTAGCCGTCGCGCGCGTCCTCGTTGATCGCGATCCGGCGCGGCAGCTCGCGCTCGGTCAGCCGGCCGGCCTCGTAGACCTCGAGCATCCGCGTCGCCTCGAGCGCGACGTGATCCTCGAACTTGTCCTCGTGCGGGCGGCCCTTGAGGCCGGCGGCGAAGTAGCTCGACGCGTTCGCCGAGATCTCGCCGCCGAACAGATCGAGGCAGTTCGAGAACCACAGGTTCAGGTACTTCTGGATGACCGGCAGATCGATGCCGCCGTGCGGCGACGCGAGCCCGTTGGGATCCGCGGCGGACAGCTCGGCCGATCGCCGGACCACACGATCGATGCCGGTCTCACCCACGAACAGGTGGTGCGCCTCCTCGGTCAGCATGAAGCGGCAGCTGCGCGACAGCGGATCAAAGGCGCTCTCGGCCAACGACAGCAGCTGGAACTTGCCGTCGCGGTCCGTGAACATCGTGAACATGAAGAAGTCGAGCCAGTCCTCGACCGGTTCGTTGAACGTGCCGAGGATGCGCGGCTTGTCGGCGCTGCCCGAGCGGCGCTGCAGGAGCTCGTCCGCCTCCTCGCGCCCGTCGCGGCCGAAGTGCGAGTGCAGCAGGTAGACCATCGCCCAGAGGTGGCGGCCCTCCTCGACGTTGACCTGGAACAGGTTGCGCAGATCGTAGAGCGACGGGCAGATCGCGCCGAGCCGGCGCTGCTGCTCGACGGACGCCGGCTCGGTGTCGGCCTGGGTCACGATCAGGCGCCGGAGCGCGTTGCGGTGCTCGCCGGGGACCTCCTGCCAGACCGGCTGGCCGACGTGATCGCCGAAGCCGATCCGCCGATCCTCGACGGGATCCGACAGGAAGATGCCCCAGCGATACTCGGGCATCTTCACGTAGTCGAAGTTGGCCCAGCCCTCGGCCCCGACATCGACCGCGGTGCGCAGGAAGACGTCCTTGGCGTTGAAGCCCTCGGGGCCCATCTCGCGCCACCAGTCGACGAAGCGCGGTTGCCACGCCTCGAGGGCGCGGGCGAGGCGCCGATCACCGGCGAGGTTGACGTTGTTGGGAATCAGCGCGTCGAGGTCGACCTGAGCCATGGGGCTCGGGCGAAGCAAGATCTTCGCCCGGCGTGAAGGGTGATCACGCCGCGGATTTCGCGCACTGGTTGCGTGAGACGCCGGGCCGGTGCGCCGCAGTTGCGCGCGGATGACGCGTCGCGATCGGGCCGCGGCGCATCGCCGCACCCTGTCATCGCGCGCGTGCTCTGACCAATCGGCCCACTCCGCGCCGGCGAGCCGCAAGCGCGCTCACGGTTCAGCGATCCGCGGCGCGAGAACGTGCGCCCTGCGTCACCGCGGCGGCAGGAACTGGCAGGATGGTGAGTAGTAGGGCCCATGCGAGGATGGTTCGGCCGGGATGCGGAGCTGGCGGCGCTCACCGAGCTGTGTGAGCGCGCGCGCGTGGCCGCGGTGGTCGGGCCGCCGGGCATCGGCAAGTCGGCGCTCGCCCACGCGTGGCTCGCCGCGCGCGCCGACCTCGGCCTCGACACCGCGATCGTGGCCCTCGCCGACGCGACGGCGGAGGACCTCGAGGCGCGGATCGCCGCGGCCGGCGCGCCCGCCGCGATCGTCCTCGACGACGCCGATCGCGTGGCCGCGCAGGCCGTCGCGATCGGCGCGCGGCTCGCCGCTGCAGGCGCGCGGGTCGTCGTGACCGCGCGACGCCTGCCGGCGATCGAGCATCGCCTCGAGCTCGGCCCGCTGGCGCTCGCGCACGCCGCCGAGCAGCGCTCGCCGGCCGCCGCGATGTTCGCGGCGCTCGCTGACAGCGACGACCCCGCGATCGAAGATCTGGTCGCGCGGCTGGAGGGCGTGCCGCTGGCGATCGCCCTGGCCGCGGCGCGCGCGAGCGTGCTGCCACCGGCCGAGCTCGCGGCCCGGCTCGACGAGCCGTTCGCGGTGCTGCGCCGCCCGGGCGAGCCGCGCACCAACAGCCTCGCCGGCGCGATCGCGTGGTCGTGGACCGCGCTCGAGCCCTGGGTCCAGCGCGCGCTGGCCCAGCTCGCGGTGTTCGCCGGTGCGTTCGAGGTCGCGACCGCCGAGGCGATCGTCGCGGTCGGCCCCGACGGCAGCCTGCTCGACGCGCTCGGCGTGCTGCGCGAGCACGCGCTCGTCCAGCCGGCGTGGCCCGGCGCGTTCCGCATGCTCGCGATGATCCGCGCGTACGCCCGGGATCGCGGCGAGCCGACGATGGTGGCCAACGCGGTCGCGCGCCACGCGGCGTGGATGGCGAGCCGCGGGCGTCAGCACGGCGATCGCTACGCGGCGACCGGCGATCCCGAGGCGCGCGCGTGGCTCGCGCGCGCCCTGCCCGATCTCGATCTCGCCGCGCAGGGCGCCGGCGCCGCGGCGATCGAGGCCGCGCTCGCCGCCGATCGCCTGCGCGCCCAGGCCCAGCCCAGCCCGGCGCGGGTCGCGCAGCTCGATCGCGCGGTCGGCCTCGCCGAGCGCACCGGCGACGCCGCGCTCTGCGCGCGCGCGCTCGACGCCCGGGCCGGCGCGCACCTCGCGCTCGGCGGGTTCGCGCCGAGCATCGCCGATCGCCAGCGCGCGCTCGCGCTCGTCGGCGATGGCGACGACGCGCTCGCGGCACGCCTCCACCTCGGCCTCGCGCTCGCGGCGCTCGCCACCGGCGAGCTCGACGGCGCCCACGCCGCGCTGACCGCCGGGCTCGCGGCCGCCGACCGCGCCGGCGATCGCACCGCGCGCGGCCGCCTCGGCGCGGCGCTCGCGCTCCACGCCACGCTGCGCGAGGATCACGCCGGCGCCCGCGCGG
>JAIOQA010000461.1 GCA_021413675.1 Deltaproteobacteria bacterium
AGATGGCCGCGCCCGCGATGACCGGCGACAAGATGACCGCCCCCGCGATGACCGATCACAAGATGTGATCGCGACTCGGAACCTGCGCCTCGGCGCGGCAGACGCTGGCAACAACCGCGCGCGCTGCGAAGCCGCGCTGCACCGATGCTAGCGTCGACGCGTGATCGTCTCGTGCCCAGGATGCGACGCCGAGTACGACGTCGAGCCGCAGCCGGTGGGCACGCGCGGCCGCTGTCGCTGCGGCATCCTGTTCCGGATCGATCCGCCGCCGTCGCACACCCGCGGGGCGGCGCCGAGCGAGCGCGCCTGTCCGCGCTGCCATGCCCTGTTGTGGACCCGCCGCATCGCCGACGTCACTGTCGACGATTGCGCCGGCTGCGGCGGCAGCTTCGTCGAGCGCGGCCACCTCGAGCGCATCGTGAACGAGGCCAGCGCGGAGCGCGAGGCGGCGCTGCGCGCGTGCTACGGCGCAGATGACGGCACCATCACCCCGACCAGCCCGATCGGCGCGGCCTACGTGAAGTGCCCGGGCTGCGGCGGCGTGATGAACCGCCAGCGGTTCCTCCGCGACGCGCGCGTCATCGTCGACGACTGCCGCGAGCACGGCACGTGGTTCGACGCGCATCGCCTGGCGCGCGCGCTCGCGATCGTCGCGCAGGGCGGGCCCGCGCTCGGCCTGCGCGTCGCGCAGGACCAGAAGCGCGAGATGGACGCGGCGAACGAGGCGCAGCACCGCGGGGTGCTCGCCCGCGACCAGGCGTTTCACGCGGCGCAGAAGGCGCGCCGCGACGCCGGCCGCAAGGCCCGCCGGCTGCTCGCCTGGCTCAAGTAGCGGCGCGTCGTCGACGCCGCGGCCGCGCGGCGGCCTTCGTCGCCTTCGGCCGCTTCCGCGCGCGCTCCAGCTGCGCGACCAGGCTCTCGAGGCTGGCGAGGCCGAACAGGATCTTCTTCATGAACGAGGTCGTGTGCGGCACGAGCACGAAGCGCGGGTGCTTCGACCAGACCGCGCGCAGCTCGCGATCGATCGCGACCGCCTGCTGGGTCGACTCGTTGCGCGTCGGGTTGCCGCCCTCGATCGAGATGCCGCCGACCGCGGCGCTCTCGAAGAAGATCACCGCGTCGTAGCGCGCGAGCTCGGCCTCGAGGCTGGTGCCCAGCTCCTCGAAGAAGCTGGGCGGCTCGGGCGGCCAGTAGGCGGCGCCGTCGATCGTGCCGCGATCGCAGAGCAGGATGCGATCGGGGAACAGCGCGGCCTGCGTGTCCTCGAGATCGCGCTGCACGTGGTAGATCGCGCGCTGCGCGGCGCGCCGGGACTGCGCCTCCGTCGAGCGCGGGAAGCCGCCGGCGAACAGGAGCGTGGCGGCCTCGGGGACGATGACCACCTTCTCGCCGATCTCGCGGCGGAACAGATCGATCGCCGTGGTCTTGCCACCGCCGGGGCCGCCGGTGAGCACGATGCGGTAGTGGCCGTTGCGGGTCGCGGGTCGAGCTGCGGACACGCGCCGAGAATACTCGCCCTTACTGGCGCTTGCCGTCGGCGCCCCAGCGATAGAAGCCCTCGCCCGACTTCTTGCCGAGGTGTCCGGCGGCGACCTTGTCGCGCAAGATCTGCGGCGGCGCGAAGCTCGGGCCGATCGCGCCCGCCAGGTAGTCGGCGATGCCGAGGCGGATGTCGAGGCCGACGACATCGGTGAGCTCGAGCGGGCCCATCGGATGGCCGTAGCCGAGCTACATCGCGGTGTCGATGTCGGCGGCGGAGGCCACGCCGCTCTCGACCATGCGCATCGCCTCGAGGCCCAGCACCAGGCCCAGCCGCGACGACGCGAAGCCCGGACTGTCGCTGACCACGATCGGCGTCTTGCCCAGGCGCTCGCTGAACCCGACCGCGGCCGCGACGGCCGCGGCGTCGGCGCGCTCGTGGCGCACGACCTCGACCAGCTTCATCAGGTGTACGGGGTTGAAGAAGTGCATGCCGACCAGGCGCGACGGATCTGCGACCGCCGCCGCGATCGAGCCGATCGACAACGACGACGTGTTGCTCGCGAGCAGCGCGTGCGGCGCGGCGCGATCGACCTCACCGAAGAGCTTCGCCTTCAGCTCGAGCCGCTCGGGTGCGGCCTCGACGACGAGGTCCGCGCCTTCGCACGCGGCGGCGAGCACCGCGCCGGCGCGCAGCCGCGCCATCGTCGCGTCGCGATCGTCGGCGGTGACCTTGCCGAGCGACACGCCCTTGTCGAGGGTCGCGCGGATCTTGCTCACGCCGCGCTCCGCGGCGGCGAGATCGACATCGTAGAGCGCGACCGTGCAGCCGAGCTGCGCCGCGACCTGCGCGATGCCGTGGCCCATGGTTCCGGCGCCGAGCACGGCGACCGAGCGGATCTGTTCGGCGGAGAAGCGGGTCATGGGCGCGGACAGTACACGACGCGATGCGGGCCGCGCGCGGCTTGCGAGGGCCGGGCGACGCCGGTACCGTCGGTCCGATGTCGAGCCGCGAGATCAGCTCCGAGACGGTCCGCCGGGAGCTCGAGGCGATCGTCGGACCGCGACGGGTCTCGGTCCGCGATGCGGATCTCGACACCTACGCGCGCGACATGTGGCCGCGGCTGTTGCTCGCCCACCGCGAGGGCGCGCCCGCCGGTCACCGACCGCACGCCGTGGTCTGGCCCGAGTCGGCGCGCGAGGTCGCCTCGATCGTGAAGGTCGCGCGCGGCCTGCGCCTGCCGATCGTGCCCTACGGCGGCGGCTCGGGCGTGTGCGGCGGCGCGGTCCCGATCCTGGGCGGCATCACGATCGACACCAAGCGCATGACCGCGCTCCGCGGCGTCTCCGCCGACGAGCTCATCGTCGACGTCGACGGCGGGCTCAACGGCGAGCGGTTCGAGCGCGAGCTCGCGCGCCGCGGCTACACCTTCGGCAACTTCCCGTCGTCGATCTACTGCTCGACCGTCGGCGGCTGGCTCGCGACCCGCGCCGCCGGCCAGCTCTCGACCAAGTACGGCAAGGTCGAGGATCGCGTCGCCGGCCTGACCGTGGTCACCGGCCGCGGCGAGGTCATCGAGACCGATGGCCCGAGCCGCGCGCTCCGCGGCCCCAACTGGACCCAGCTCGTCCTCGGCAGCGAGGGCACGCTCGGCGTGATCACCTCGGCGCGGCTGCGCGTGTCGCCGGCGCCGCAGATGCAGATCTACCGCGGCTTCGAGGTCGAGAACGTCGCCGCCGGCGTCGAGGCGATCCGCCGCGTGCTGCAGCGCGGCCTGCGCCCCGCGGTGGTCCGGCTCTACGACGAGCTCGACACGATGATGAACAGCATGGGCGGGCATCACCCCGACCATGATCTCCAGGCCGATGCCCACGCGCCGGTGCCCACGCCCGGCGAGGGCGCGCTGCCGATCCTGCCCCACCCCGCGCCGCCGCCGGAGGATGGCGTCGTCGGCCGCCTGCTCGCGCTCGCGCGCGGCGGTCGCGCGATCCACCGCGAGCTGCTGGGCGCGGCGCTCGATCGCGCGAACGTCGTCAACCGCGTGTTCGGCGCGGTCGCCGAGAAGGTCGCGCGCCGCGGCTGCCGCATGATCATCGGCCTCGAGGGCGCGCGGCTGCGCACCGAGGTCGAGGCCGCGCTGTGCTTCCAGGAGCTGGCCGCCGCCGGCGCGCACGATCAGGGCGAGGAGCCGGGCCGCGCCTGGATCGCCCACCGCTACGCCGTCAGCTACCGCATGTCGCCGATGTTCCGCGACGGCGCGTTCGTCGACACGATGGAGGTCGCGTCGAGCTGGGAGCGCCTCATGGACCTCTATCACTCGGTCCGCACCGCGATCGGCCAGCACGCGGTGGTCATGGCCCACTTCTCCCACGCGTACCCCGACGGCTGCTCGATCTACTTCTCGTTCGCCGGGCGCGGCAAGGATCGCGCGGAGGCCGAGCGGGTCTACGATGCCATCTGGCGCGATGGCCTCGACGCCACCACCCGCGTCGGCGGCACGATCAGCCACCACCACGGCGTCGGGCTGCTCAAGGCCGGGCACATGGAGGGCGAGCACCGCGAGGCGATGGCGATCCTCGCCGGCCTCAAGGCCAGCCTCGATCCCGACAACATCATGAACCCGGGCAAGCTCGGCATCGGCGGCGGCCCGGTCGGGAGGGCCCGATGACCATCGGCACCGAGCTGGCGCGCGCCGTCGGCGATGCCAACGTCGCGCCGATCGCCGGCGAGCCCGCGGCGTGGCAGGTCGCGCCGGCCGCGCCGGCCGAGATCGCCGAGGTCGTGCGGCTGGCGCAGCGCCACAAGATCGCGGTCGTGCCGCTCGGCACCGGCATCCGGCCCAGCGCCGATCGCGGCCCGCGCGTGCAGATCGCGATGCGCCGCATGGACCACGTGATCCACCTCGACGAGACCTCGCTGCTCGTCCACGTCCAGGCCGGCCTCACCGGCATGGGCCTCGAGAAGATCCTCGTGCCGCGCGGCCTGTCGATCGGCGACTACCCGCCGGCGGTGCTGGTGTCCACGCTCGGCGGCATCCTCGCGGTGCGCACGCCCGGCAAGTCGTCGGTGCGCCACGGCTTCTTCGAGGACGCGGTGGTCGGCGTGTCGGCGGTGCTCGGCGACGGCCGCACCGTGCACACGCGGGTCGCGCCGCGCCGCTCGACCGGCCCCGACCTCGCGCGCGCGCTGTGCGGCAGCGAGGGCACGATCGGCGTGATCACCGGCGCGGTGCTGCGCATCCATCGCAAGCCCGAGGCGCGGTTCGCGATCGCGTCGATCTTGCCGAGCATCGACGCCGCGGTGTCGGCGGTCTACCTCGCGCTGCGCGAGGAGGCCGCGCTCGCCGGCGTGCGCATCTACGACGCCGCCGAGGCGCGCATCCACTTCGCGAACGCGACCCCGCCCCTGCCCGCGATGAGCGAGGGCGAGGCGCTGGTGGTCGCGTCGACCGCGGGCCCGACCGATCTGGCCGCGTGCGATCGCGATCTGGTCGCGAGCGCGGTCGCCGCCGAGGGCGGACGCACCGCCGACACGCGGCTCGCCGAGCTGTGGTGGCGACGCATCCACGCCGGCGAGCCCACGCCGGTCGCCGGCCCGACGCTGCAGGTCACCGCGACCCCGGGCAAGGTGCGCGCGGTCTATCGCGCGGTCTGCACCGCGACCGCGGGCAGCGGTGGCGCGCGCGCCCACGTCTCGCGCTTCGACGCCGACGGCGCGGTCGTGTTCTTCACGCTCGCCGGTGGCGAGGCCGCCCGCGCGACCGCCGAGACCGCGGCCCGCGAGGCCGGGGGCTACCTGCTCGGCGCGCGCGCTACCGCGCTCGATCCGTACCTGATCGGGCTGCGCGCCGCGCTCGATCCGCACGGCATCATGAACCCCAACGCGCTGCGGGACTGATGGCGATGGCGGGACCGCGCAGCGCCGGCCCGATCCCCATCGCGCCGCACGTCGCGCGGGTCCTCAAGCTGTGCGAGGCCATCCGCACGACCGCGACCAGCGCCGCGATGCGCGCGGACGCCACGCCGGGCGTGCCGCGCCTGTTGCTCGGCCTCCTCACCGCCGTCGAGGACGAGCTCCGCACGCGCCTGCCCGACGACATCATCGCGCTCGCCGCCTGCGCGATCCCCGCGGTGGCGTGCGCCTCCGGCCTCGATCTCGAGGGCGCGATCGATCTCGATGCCCTGGCGCGCGAGCGCGGCGACTTCCCCGATGACCTGATCGTGATCGGCCGCGTCGACGCCGATCCGTTCGCGGTCCGTGACGACGGCGCCCACGGCGGCGCCGCGTTCGATGTCTGCATCCCGCGCGAGCCCGCCGGTGCGCGCACGATCGTCTGGCTCGACGGCCGCGCCGATCAGCGGGTCGCGATCGACGATCTCGTCCACGACACGATCGCCGCCCGCTATCGCGACGCCGATGCCTGGCCCGCGATCATCGCCGCGGTCCCGACCATCACGCTCGATCGCGATCGCCTGCCGGCGCTGGTCGGCGCACTGCCGCCGGTCGCCGCGCTGCCGCCGCGCCGCGTGTTCCATCCCTCGTTCGGCGAGGGCACGGTGGTCGCCGTCCTCGACGGCGGCAAGCTCGAGATCGCCTTCGACTTCGCCGGCCGCAAGGTGCTGCTCGCCCGGTTCGTGCGCGACGCGTAGCGCGTCGACGACGTCCACATCGCAGCAAGGGGAGTGAGGACATGGCCTCGCGAGACGCGCGACGGAAGCTCCGGAGACTGCCGCCAGCATCGCAGTGGCCCATGCATCGACTGTGGAGTGGGCTCGCGCTGCTGGGGATCGCCGCTGGATGCAAGCGAGCCGCACCCGAGGCGGCGCCTGCGCCCGTGGCAACGGCTGCGGACGACGCCTGGGTCCCCGACGACGCACCGCTGCGCGCGTTGCTCGATCCGCCGGCCCGGAGGGAGGCGCTCCAGGGCACGTGGCTCGTGGCCAACGACCGGTCGGGCCCGATCGAGCCCGTGCCGCTCGCCCTGACGATCACGTCGGATGTCGTGACGACATGGGATGGCCGCACCGAGCGCCGCGCGCGGCTCGACAGCAGGGGCCCGTGCGAGCTCGCGCTCATGCGCCCGACCCCGACCGGCGAAGCCGGAGCTACCTATCGATACCGCGTCCACGACGGGGTCGCCGAGATCGGCCAGGGAGCGATCGGCGAACGGCTCGGCGACGGTGCGATGGTATGCCAGGACGCGTTCGTCTACTTCCTGCTCGGTGAAGGGCGCTGCGCGCGGCGCAGCATGTCCTGGTTCCTGGTCGGGAGCCGGCCCGCGTCGGACGGGATCGAACGCGCAGACTGTGGGTTCCGCCGCGACGGCGACCAGGAGGTCTTCTTCATCGTGCCGCCGGCCGGCACGCCGGGCGCACCTCGCGAATACGTCCTCCCCGTCGACGGCTGGCGCATCGGGCGCTTCGACACCGATCAGCCAGGCCAGCCACCGCCGCTGCCTCACACGCGCGTCGCCGACGCGGCGACCGCGCGCGCGCTGGTCGACGCCGACGCCCGCGCCAACGATCCCGTCCTGATCGCGCAGGCCGCGGGCGGCGTGATCGGCGACACCACGACGGTGCCGGGGCTGGTCGCGACCTACGCGGACGCCTCCTCCGGGGTGATCGACACCACCGTACGCGTGCGCGCGACCGTGATTCGCGGGGCGGCGATGCGGGCTGACGACAGCATCGAGGTGTGGCTCGCCGCGCCCGGGCATCCGGATCGGCCGCGGATCTACTGCATCCCCCCGCTCGCGACGCCGCTCGCCGACGGCGCCGCGATCACCGTCGAGGGCAAGGTCTGCGCGGCCCTGAGCGTGGACTGGACCCAGCGGAGAGGCACGGTGCCTGCGCTGTGTGGATGCGCGATCGTCGCCGACGGTGGCGCCCCGCCGTGACGTGCGCGCGCGCGCGCCGCGCTCACATCGCCGGCACCTTCTTCGCCACCGCCATCACCAGCCGGCGCAGCCACATGTGCGCCGGATCGGCCTCGAGCCGCGGGTGCCAGATCTGGTGGATGTCGTACGGCGGTAGCTCGAGCGGCGGCTTCAAGATCTGCAGGCCGAAGCGCTCGGCGTGGGTGCGCGCGAGGCGCACCGAGATGGTCGCGACGCAGTCGGACTCGGACACGCACTGCAGCGCCGACAGGAAGTACGGCAGCGCGCGCGTGACTCGCCGGCGCTCGCCGAGGGTGGCGAGCGCGCGGTCGACGGTGCCGCCGGGCTGGCCGCGCGGCGCGACCAGCACGTGGTGCATCGCGGCGTAGAGCGCGAGGCTGAGCTTGCCGCCGCGCACCTGCGGGTGATCGCGCCGCACGATGCAGCAGAAGCGATCCTCGAACAGCTTCTGGGTGCGGAACTCGGGCGGCGCGTCGGGGAACACGCCGATGCCGAGGTCGACGTTGTCGCGCAGCGGCGCGATGTCGTCGGGCAGGACCGGCAGGAAGCGGAGATCCACCCGGGGCGCGACCTACCCGACCGCGCGGCCGATCGGGATGCCGAGGATGCTGAGCACGTGATCGGTGGTGTGGATGCGGAACTCGCGCACCAGCGTCGCCGGATCGAAGGGCCGATCCTCGGTCAGCAGGCGCTGGGTCGCGCCGAGCAACTCGGCCAGCGGCGCGGCCAGCGCTTGCGCGCGCTCGGTGAGGATCCACTGCCGCCCGGATCGCACGAGGATCTCGTCGCCGAGCAGCGTGCGGATGCGCGCGAGCGCGTGGCTCATCGCCGGCTTGCTCAGGCGCACGCGCGCCGCGGCGGCGGTCACGCTGCGGGTCGTGAGGATCGCGTCGAGCGAGACCAGCAGGTTGAGATCGATGTCGTACAGGTTCCTCACGTGCACCCCCGTGGTTCGCGGCGTCGACTTTTCCCGGCCACCCGCCGCACCAACACTGGGTCGCTCTACCACGAGGCGATCATGGTCCACATCTCTCGCGCGCTGGCGATCCCCGCCGGCCTCGCGCTCCTCGCCGCAAATCGTCCAGCCGCCGCGCAGCCCGCCCCGTCCGATGAGGCCTTCGCGGTCGCCGGCGCCCAGGGCTTCGGGCTGCGCTCGGGCGACGACTTCAAGCTCGATCTGCGCACCGCGCTCGCCACCGACGCGCGGGTGTTCCTGGGCGATCGCCCGGCCGGCGTCAACGATCGCTCGACCGCGGCGGTGCGCACCGCGGCGCTGCAGCTCGACGCGACGGTCTACGCGAAGCTGCGCGTGCTGATGCTGGCCAACGCGATCGATCCGCGCGCGCCGGTCACCGATGCGTGGGCGGATCTCGCGATCGATCCCGCGCTGCACGTGCGCGTCGGCAAGTTCCCGTTCCCGATCAGCGGCGAGCGGCTCACGCCGCCCCTGTCGCAGCCGTTCGTCGGCTCGAGCGCCGCGGGGCTCTTGCTGCCGGCGCGCGACACCGGCCTCCAGCTCTACGGCTCGTGGCGCGCGCTCGACTGGAACCTCGCGCTGGTCAACGGTGCGCTCGCCAACCAGCCCGGTGACGCCGACACCGACGGTGGCAAGGAGCTGGTCGCGCGCGTGTTCGGCTATCCCCTCGGCCGCGCACCCGGGCGCGAGCTCGGCCTCGGCGTCGGCGCGAGCTGGGGGCGGCATCACGGCACCAGCGCCGCGCCCGGTCTGACGTCGCTGCGCAGCTACGGCGGCCAGACCTTCTTCGCGTACCGCAGCGATCCGACGAGCGTCTCGCCGATCGTCGCCGATGGCGAGCTGATCCGCGTCGTGCCGCACGCGACGATCGCCGCCGGCCCGCTGGGCGTGCAGCTCGACGGCGTGCTCGCCTGGGAGGACGTCGCGAACACGCGGGTCGCGATGCGCGCCACCAGCGCGATCGCCACGGTCGCGCTCACCGGCGAGCCCGCGCGACCGCTCGCGTTCGTGGTCCCGCGCCACCCGCTGCACGGTCCCGATCCCGGCCCCGGCGCGATCCTGGTCGTCGCGGGATTTGGCGGCGTGCGGATCGACGACGCCGCGTTCACCGCCGCGGCCGACCCGGCCGTCGCGGCCTCGCGCTTCACCGTCCTCGGCGGCGGCGTGAAGTGGTACCCGGTCGCCGGCATCGCGGCGTTCGTCGACTACGGCCACCAGTGGTTCGGCGCGGCGCGCGGCGCGATCACCCGCGACACTGAAGACACGCTGGTCGCGCGCCTCCAGTTCATCCTCTGACGCGGCCGCGTGCTACTCCTTCCGCACCATGCCACACACCGCAGTCAGCATCGGTGATCAGGTCTTCGCCCACGACGGCGGCGAGGCGTTCGGCGCCGTGCGCGGCGTCCACGCCCACGCGCTGCTCGTCTACGTCGAGGGGATCGGCGACGTGACCGTGCCCGCCGCCGCGGTCACCGCGGTCCACGCCGACAAGGTCGTCGTCAACGTGAAGCAGCTCCCCGACGACATCCAGCGCGCGATCAACAAGGCGCACAACCGCGAAGAACCCGGCGCCTGATCGCCCGCCGCGGCGGCACGCCGTGGCGACGGCGATTCCGGGTCGCCGACCGCTCGCGATCCGGCCATCGCGGCTATGCTCGGCGCGTGTCGGATCGTTTCACCCCCGACGAAGTCGGCAAGCAGCTCGACTACTGCTCGTACTGCCCGAAGATGTGCCGGCACGCGTGCCCGGTGTCGACGGCATCGGGCCGGGAGACCCACATCCCGCAGGTGAAGATGGATCGCCTGAACCAGCTCACCAAGGGCCGGCAGGCCTGGTCGGCTGACGCCGCCGACTCGATGTGGGCCTGCACCGGCTGCCGCCACTGCACGACCTACTGCGATCACGGCAACGAGCCCGGCCTGGTGCTGTTCGCGGGCCGCGCCGAGGCCCAGGCCCGCGGCGCCGCGCACCCCGCGCTCGCGGGCTACCCCGATCGCTTCCGCAACCGCGACGAGCGGCTCGTGCACCAGGCCCACGAGCTGTTCCCGGGCCGGTTCGCCGACGAGGGCCAGGTCGGGTTCTGGCCGGGCTGCGACGCGATCGACAAGGGCCCCGCCGATGTCGCCGCCGCGCTCGCGGTGTTCGATCAGATCGGCGCCGGGCACGTCCGCCTCGTCGACGCGGGCCAGGCCTGCGCCGGCTATCCGCTGCTCGCCGGCGGCTACATCGATCTGTTCCGCTGGCACGCGAGCAAGGTCGCCAAGACCCTGCGGCGGTTCCGCACCGTCGTCGTCAACTGCTCGGCGTGCGTGTACACGCTGCGCGCGCAGTACCCGGGCGAGGGCATCACGCTGCCGACCGAGATCCTGTCGCTCGCCGAGCTGCTCGCGCAGCACGCCAACCAGCTCAAGCGCCCGACGACCAAGCGCGCGGTCTACTACCACGACCCCTGCTACCACGCGCGCTACTCCAACGTGATCGAGCAGCCGCGCCGCGTGCTCGAGCAGATCGCCGACGTCCGCGAGCTGTCGTGGAACCGCACCGACACCGAGTGCTGCGGCGGCGGTGGGCTCCTGCCCAAGACGATGCCGTCGACGGCGGACGCGATGGCCAAGCGCCGGCTCAGCGAGGTCGCGAGCCGCGGCGGCGGGCTGGTCGTCACCTCGTGCGCGACGTGCACCTTCATGCTCAAGCGCAACGCGCCGCGCGGCGTCGAGGTCGCGGACCTGCCGACCGCGGTCGCGCAGCTGACCGGCACGCCGGTGTCCGCGCCCAGCGCGCCCGCCGAAGGCGAGTCGTGATCCTGTGAGTGGGGAGATCGCCGCGGCGATCCGCGCGCTCGTCGACGCGCATCAGCCCGGCGCGCTGATCCAGATCGAGCCGCGCGGGATCTCGCTCGCGGCGCGCCGCGAGGCCGGGCTCACCCGCGACGACGAGGGCCAGCTGCTCGAGCGCGCGTGGGCGATCGTCGATGCGCGCAGCGGCCTTGGCGTCGGGCGCCGCGCCGGCTGGGCCGCCTACGACCTCGTGCTCGGCGGCACGCCCACGGCGCTGGTCTCGACCGCGCGCGGCCTGCACGCCGCGCTCCTGTCCGACGCCGACCTCGCGCGCTGGACCTGGCAGCTCGCGCTGACCGCGATCACCGACGACGTCGATCGCGTGCTGATGAGCGACGCGAGCTACGATCTCGCGCAGGCGACCGGCGACGTCATCGCCTGGGTCGAGCCCTACGCCGGCCCCGACTGGCGCGCCGCGCAGCGCTATCCGACGGTCACGTTCGAGACGGCGATGGCGCAGCGCCGGCCGTAGGCCCTGTCCTGCTCACGGGCACGGCTTCGCGGCGGCGGTGCGGAGAAACGCCGCGAGCTGCCGCTCGATCGCCGCGCGCTCGTCGTCGTTGGACCCGACCTGCGCGATCACCCAGCGCGTCCCGTCCGCGCTCGGGATGAGCCGGGTCTCGGCGCCGACCCCGTCGCTGTCCTGGAACATCGAGCACGACGTCGGCGCGGCGCCGCACTCGTCGGGGCCGGCCGAGCCGGCCGCGAGGATCAGCTCCTCGGCGCGGCGGGCGGCCGCCGCGCCGCAGTACCGCCTGGTCACCGCGGGGGTCCGCTTCCGGCGGGGCTGCGGGGCGTCCATGCCTTCGCTGTCGTCGTCGAGGAAGGACGGATGCGTGAAGGTCCAGAGCTCGCGCGGCGGATGCGCGAGATGCGCGGCGGGATCGGGCTCGTTGCCATCGGTGCGCCGGGCGAAGAACGCCCGCACGTCCTCGCGAAACCCGCAGGCGTGGCGATCGCTGGCGAGCGCCGCCTGCACGCGCGGCCCGTCGGTGGCCGGGATCGCCGCGCCGTAGGAGACGATGGCGTCGAGCGCGCCGTCGCGGAGATAGAAGACGTAGCCCCCATCGCCTTCGCCGTCGGTGGTGGCGCAGCGGCGCAGCGCGGCGTCGCACGACCAGGTCCGGCGCATCTCGTAGGGCGCGCCGCCGGTGAAGGCGTTCGCCGCGCACACGACGCGGCTGGTGCCGTCCGCGGCGTCGTGGAGGACGAGCCCGCGCGCGGGATCCACCAGCGTTCCCAGGAAGTGATCCAGCGGTCGCGCCGCGAGCGCCGCGGTCAGCGTCGTGCGGATCGCGTCGGTGCTGGTCATCGCCGGCGCGAAGCACGGGCCGCGCGGCGCGTCGACGATGCCGGCGATCTCGGTCTCGTTCTCGTCGAGATAGATGTTCGCGGTGTGGGCGATGGTGTCGAGGAAGCCACCCCGGAAGTAGTAGACCGTGTCGCCGTCCTGCGGGTCGCTGCTGATGCAGCGCGACGCCGCGGGGTTGCATCGCCACCGCCGGTCCGCGGCGAACGCCAGCGCCGCCGGCGACAGCTCCGCGGGTGAACACGCCAGCCGATCCGCGAGCTCGTCGCCGCGACCGGTCGGGGTTTGCACGCTCAGGCCGCGCTGCGGATCGACGAGGGCCCACAGCGCGGCAGGCGACTGCGCCGCGACCAGCGCGGCGTGGATCCTGTCCGTGGGGGACGCGGCGGGCGGCGACGGCGGCCTCGGCGGCGACGACGGCCTCGGCGGCGGTGGCGACGCGGCGCGCTCCGGCTGGTGACCGCAGGCGACGAGCGCGCCGACACAGAGGAGGAGCGCGGGGACACGTCGCATCGCCATGCACGACGTTCTAGCACGCGCGATTGTTCCCCTCGCGTCGCGGCTCCGTGATCAGCCCAGCGTCCACGGCTCGGCGACCGCGTCGGCGTACCACTGCTGGTACGCCGGCAGCGCCGCGATCGTCTGCACGTACGCCTGACAGACCTCATCCAGGGCCACGCCGTAGGTCGTGAACCGCGTGGTCACCGGCGCGAACATCGCGTCGGCGAGCGAGAAGCTACCGAACAGGAACGGGCCGCCATGCGCCGCCAGCTCGGTGCGCCAGATCGCCTGGATGCGCGCGATCTCGCCGCGGGTCGCGTCCGAGAGCGCCGGCGTCGGCTTGCGCGAGCGGAGGTCCATCGGCATCGAGGTGCGCACGCCCGCGAAGCCGCTGTGCATCTCGGCGCTGATCGACCGCGCCCGCGCGCGCACCCGCGCATCGCGGGGCCACAGCCCGGCGGCCGGGAACTTCTCGGCGAGGTACTCGCCGATCGCGAGCGAGTCCCAGATCGTCAGGTCGCCGTCGACCAGCACCGGCACGCGCCCGGCCGGGTTGACCGCGAGCATGTTGGCCTTCGAGTCGGGCTGATCGAGCTGGATCATCGACGTGCGAAACGGCGCGCCGGTGTGCGCGAGCGCGAGGTAGGGCCGGAGCGACCACGACGAGTAGTTCTTGTTGCCGACGTAGAGGACGAGCTCGGACATGGCGCAACCCTACGCCACCGATGCGGCCGACGCTGGTGCGTTGCGACCGCGCGCGGCGGTACAGATCGCGGCGCCCGCCGGCGCCACAGCTCACTCCGGCGCGATGCCGACGACCTCGGCCGCGAACGTGATCGCGGGCCGCGCGATCGCCGTGAAGTACGCGGTGTCGATCGCCGCGAACGTGTCGCCGCCGACGAGATCGACGTGCGGGTTGGCGGACGCCCGGTGCTCGGTGAACCGCACGCTCGGCACGCCGACCGCCCACATCGCGTCGTGGTCGCCGGCGGCGCCCAGGCAGTCGCGCCGGACGTCGAGCGTCGAGCGGGCGCGGACCACGGCCTCGAGCAGATCGCCCAGGGGCGCGCTGTCGAACCGCTCGCCGCAGCTGAAGACGTCGACGGTCAGGCGATCGTCGACGTGCTCGCACGGCCCGCCGGGCATGCAGTTCCAGCCGGACGGCCCGTCGTCGATGGCGGCGACCAGCGCGAAGCCCGCGCGCGCGGCCTCGCCGGCGATCTGCCGGGCGTAGGCCCGCGCGCCGCTCTGCCGGCCCAGCTTCGCCTCGTCGGTGGCGACGAACCGGACCGTGTGCGCGAGCCGGCCGCGGTACGGCAGGAGCGCGCGCGCGGTCTCGAGCTGGATCGCCATGCCGGTCATGTCGTCGTCGGCGCCGGGGTTCTCGGTCTCGTGGCCGGGTGGGCCGAGGCTGTCGTAGGGGACGATCACCACGACGGAGTCGGGCGATCGCCCGGGCAGCACCGCCTCGAGATCGACGCCCGGGCGGCTGCTGTCCGGATCCTGGTAGGCGATCGCGCGCACGGTCAGCCCCATCGCCTCGTACGCCGCGCGCCAGTAGCGCCGGAAGCGCGCGCGGCCGGTGTCCGAGTAGCGCTCGGTGATCGCGAACGTGTCGCCGTCGATCGTCACCGACCGATCGCCCGCGAGCTCGCGCAGCGTCGCGATCAGCCGCGGCGCGTCGACGGCGGCGTGGACGTCGGCGTAGACCGGCAGCGCGGAGTCGCGCTTCCGCGCGGAGGATGGGGTGCAGGCCGCGATCGCGACGAACGCGATCGACACGGCCCGCAGGGGACGGCACATCTCGACACCTCGGCGGTGGTTGCGCCGCGGCACCGCGGCACTGTCACTTGGTCGCCGGGTGAGCGTTTCTTCGAGGGATCGCCGCGCAGATCGCGTCAGGTGCCGGCGTGATCGCGCCAGACCGCAGCGTCGAGGCCGTAGCTCGCGCGCAGCTGATCGAGCGCCTGCAGGCGATCACCGCGGTCGATCGCGGCCCGCACCGCCGCGAGCGCGTCGGGCGGCGGCAGCGGCAGCGGCGCGAGGTACGCGGTCTTCATGCGCCGGTAGCCACCGCGCAGCGGCACGCCGGCGTGCGCCAGCCACAGCGCGACGATCGGCGACGACAGGATCAGCGCCAGCAGCGCGGGGTCGTAGTCGGGCGGCGCGTCGGCGCGCGCGCGGATCGCGTACGCGCTGTCGAGGACCAGCGCGCCGCTCGCGTCGATCATCGCGCGTCCGTCGCGCGCGACATCGGGGACCACGACCTTGGGCGCGACGTCGGCGTGGAACGCGAGGTTCTGCGGCCGACCGAACGCGTGGAAGCGAGCGCCGGTGAAGCGCCCGCGCTCGCGCTGCTCGAGGATCGCGCGCTGCGCCTCGAGGTGCGCGGCCGCGCGCGGCCAGCGCCGCGCGAGCTCGGGCCACGGCACCAGCGCGGCGCCGTCGTAGGGCACGAGGCAGCGCGGCGCCGCCGACGCGCCGACGTCGCGGCCGCGCAGGCACGGCCGGGTCGCGGCGAG
>JAIOQA010000462.1 GCA_021413675.1 Deltaproteobacteria bacterium
GGTCGCGCGCCTCGAGGGCGTGCTGCGATGACCGCGAGCGATACCGCGCCCGGCGTCGGCGATCCCGCGTGCCCACACGTCGCGCGCGACGAGGGTGTGTGCCGCGCCTGCGGCCACTGCCTGCACGAGCTGATCTTGAACCTCGCGTGCTTCCACTGCGGCTCGACCGATCTCGATCCGGTCGCGCTGTCGAACAAGCCCGCCGATCAGGCGCTCATCCCCGCCGATCGCCTGCGCCGCAAGCCCTGACCTCCCCGGCATCGCACGTGGGCCCGCGTACGCGCGCCGACCTCGGCATGGCGTGCCGACTCATCGGCGGAAATCGCACGCGCGCGCGATCGTGCGCGTCGATACGCGGCGCCGCGCTCGACACCGATGTGGTCGCATCTGACGCGCGCGACGACCGTGAGGCCGCGTGAGCACCGGTGAGCAGCCCGCGTGATCGGCGCGATCGCGCCGCGCGTAGCGTGAATCCGGCGAGCGCGGCGCGAGGCACGAGGCCGCGCGCTGCCCTCGCGTTCACCCCACGTCGTGGAGGATCGCCCATGCGCACGCTCATCTCGCTCGTGATGCTCTGTGGAATGACCGCCTGCTTCGCCGAGGCCATCGAGGATGACGAGGCCGCCGTCGGCACCGACGAGCAGGACATCATCGGCGGCACCACCGACACCGGCGATCCGTCGGTGGTCGCGATCTTCGCGCACCAGCCCGGCGCGACCTCGGGCAGCCTCTGCACCGGCACGGTGATCTCGGCGCGCGCCGTGCTGACCGCCGCGCACTGCGTCGATCCGCGCGTGGTCGGCACCGGCAACGTCTTCGAGGTGCTGCCCGGCACCACCCTCAGCCTCAGCAACTCGCTCGCGGTGTCGGCCACCGCGTTCGACAGCGCCTTCAACCCGAACAACCTCGGCGGCGGCCACGACATCGCGGTCGTCACGCTCGCGCAGCCCACCACGCTCACGCCGATCCCCTACAACCGCGGCGCGCTCGGCACCGGGTCGGTGCGGATCGTGGGCTACGGCAGCAACACCCACAGCAACACCGGCGCCGGCACCAAGCGTCAGGCGACGACCACGATCGCCTCGTCGACCAGCACGCTGGTCACGATCGGGACCTCGAACAAGCAGACCTGCCACGGCGACTCGGGCGGCCCGGCGTTCCAGACCATCGGCGGCCAGGAGGTCATCATCGGCGTCACCTCGTATGGCTACGATCGCACCACGACCGTCTGCTACAACGGCGGCGTCGACACCCGCGTGAACGCGTACACCGGCTTCGTCGACAGCCACCTGTAGCCCCCGCGCGCGGGGCCGCACATCGGCGACGCCAGTGCTAGGCTGCGCCCGTGCCGCCCAGCGCCGCCGCCACGATCAAGCCGCTCCGCATCATCCACATCGCGCTGACGGTGTCGCCCGTCCTGTTCTCGTTCGCCGCCGTGATGATGACCAGCGGCAAGGCCGCGCCCGCGCTCGATCCCACGATCACGATGGCGCTGGTCGGCGGGCTCGCGGTCGCGATCCTGATCGCGGCGCCGCTGGTCGCCGCCCGGATGATGCCGCGCCTCGCCAAGGTCAGCGACGGTCGCCGGCGCGACCTCGCGCGGTTCGAGGACGAGGACGGCCGCGCCGCGCTCGGCAAGCTCCGCCAGGCGCTGATCGTGCGCTGGTCGATGACCGAGGCGGTCGCGAACTTCGGGCTGGTCGCCGCGGTGCTCCTGAACGATGCCCTGGCGTACGGGCCGTTCGGCCTGGTCGCGATCGCGTCGCTGGTGCGCGCCGCACCTACCGACGAGCTGTACCAGAGCGTGCTGCGCGCGCTGCCCGACCGCGCTGGCGCCACCACCTGATGTTACCGTCGGGCGTGCTCGATCGCCTGCGCCGCGTCGCCACCCGCGCCGCCCTGGCCGCGCCCGGCCCCGTGCTCGCCGCGATCGCCGGCGGGTCCGTGCGCCGGGACGGCCGCACCCTCGACCCGCAGCTCGCCGCCGCCCTCGCCGGCGCCGCGCGGCTGCACATCCCCGGCCCGCACGAGCTCGGCTCGGTGCCCGAGGGCCGGGTCCACGCGGCCCGCTCGCTGGCGCTGTTCGACACCGCGCCGCGGCCGATGGCCCAGGTCATCGACACCGCCGCGCCTGGCCCCGGCGGCCCGATCCCGATCCGCATCTACCGGCCGCGCGCGGCGGCGTCGTCGATGCTGGTGTACTTCCACGGCGGCGGCGGCGTGATCGGCTCGATCGCCAGCTACGACGCGACCGTGCGGCTGCTCGCCGACGAGTCGCGCTGCGTGATCGCGTCGGTCGAGTACCGGCTCGCGCCCGAGCACCCGCATCCTGCCGCCGTCGACGACGCCCTCGCCGCCTGGGCGTGGCTGGTCGCACAGGCACCCGCGCGCACGATCGATCCCGCGCGCATCGGGGTCGGCGGCGACAGCTTCGGCGGCTACCTGTCGGCGATGATCGGCCAGCGCGCGCCGATCAAGCCGCGCCGCTCGTTCCTGATCTACCCGCTGCTCGATCTCACCAACAGCTCGCCGTCGTACGAGACGTTCGCGGACGGCTTCATGCTGACCGAGAGCCTGATCAGCTGGTTCCGCGGCAACTACACGCCCGACCCCGCGCCGCGGCGCGCGGCCTCGCCGTTCTTCCTCGACGACGTCAGTCGCACGCCGCCGACCACGATCATCACCGCCGGCTTCGATCCGCTGCGCGACGAGGGCGAGATCTGGGCGCAGCGCCTCGCCATCGCCGGCGCCGAGGTCACCTACCGCTGCCACGACAGCCTGATCCACGGCTTCGTGCAGATGGCCCTGATCCGCGGCGCGCGCGCGGCGATCGACCAGCTCTGCGCCGATCTGCGGGACCTGCTGTGAGCCTGCCCCGCGTCTGCGTGATCGGCGCCGGCTCGAGCGGCCTGCCGGTGATCAAGGCGCTCGCCGAGCGCGGCATCCCGTTCGACGCCTACGAGAAGTCCGATCGGGTCGGCGGCAACTGGGTCTTCAAGAACAAGAACGGCTGGTCGTCGGCGTACCGCTCGCTGCACATCAACACGTCGCGCGCGCGCATGGAGTACGCCGACTACCCGATGCCGGCGGACTACCCCGACTTCCCGCATCACTCGCTGATCGCCGCGTACTTCGAGGCCTACCTCGATCACTTCGGGCTGCGCCCGCGGATCCAGTTCGAGACCGGCGTCCGCCACGTCACCCGCGCCACCGACGGCGTCTGGCACGTGACCATCGATCGCGGGACCGCCCACCGCTACGACGCGGTCGTCGTCGCCAGCGGCCACCACTGGGATCCGCGCGGCCCGTCGCCGCGCCCGCCCGGCCGCTGGGACGGCCTCGAGTTCCACTCGCACCACTACGTCGATCCGACCGAGCCCCACGATCTGCGCGGCAAGCGGGTCGTGATCGTCGGCATGGGCAACAGCGCCATGGACCTCGCGTGCGAACTCAGCCGCGAGAACGTCGCCGCCAAGGTCCTGCTGGTCGCGCGCCGCGGCGCGCACATCGTGCCGCACTACTGGTTCGGCAAGCCGCTCGATCAGCTCCTGACCCTGCCGACCTGGGCGCCGTGGCCGGTCAAGCGCGCGGTCGGCGCGTTCTTCCACAAGCTCGCGGTCGGCGAGATGACCCGCTACGGCCTGCCCGCTCCCGATCACCGGCTCGGCGAGGCCCACCCCACGGTCTCGAGCGAGATCCTGCCGCGCCTCGGCCGCGGCGATCTCGTGGTCAAGCCCGGCATCACCGCCCTCGACGGCCACGACGTCCGGTTCGCGGACGGATCGACCGAGGCCGCCGACGCCATCGTCTGGTGCACCGGCTACAACGTCACGTTCCCGTTCTTCGATCGCGACTTCCTGGCCGCGCCCGACAACGATCTGCCGCTGTTCCACCGGATCTGGCGGCCGGCCTTGCCGTCGCTCGGCTTCGTCGGGCTGTGCCAGCCGCTCGGCGCGATCATGCCGATCGCCGAGGCCCAGGCGAAGTGGCTCGCCGACCTCTACACCGGCGCCTACCAGCTGCCGTCGGAGCCCGAGATGGAGGCGTGGATCGCGCGCGATCGGCTCGCGATGTTCCGGCGCTACGTGCGCTCGGCGCGCCACACGATGCAGATCGACTTCGACGAGTACCTCCACGCCGCGGGCCGCGAGCGCCACCGCGGCCAGGTCCGCGCCAAGGCCGCCGGCAACGGGCTCAGGATCCCGGCGATCGCCGACCGACCGCGGCCGCGCGACGCGCACGATGGTTTCGCACGATCGCCGTGACCCGATCCGCCCGCGCGCCCGCTCCATCGAGAGGTGATGGCAAGAACCGCGCGGCGAACCCTGTCCTTCCTCGCGATCAGCCTCGTCGCGGCCTGCGGCGCTGACGCCGGCTCGGGCGCTGACGCCGGCCCGACCGCCGATGCCTCCATCGGCCCCGGCGGCCCCGACGCGTTCGTCGCCGATCCCGACTGCGGCAACCTGCACGCGATCATCCGCGACTTCCGCATGCACCAGCCGTCGGACTTCGAGGATCCCGAGGGCAACAGCGACGCCTCGTACCCCGGCCTGGTGAAGCTCCACCTCGGCGCCGACGGCACACCCGACTACGCGCCGGCCGGCGCGGTCCGCCCTCACACGTCGGGGCCGGCGAACTTCGCGCAGTGGTACCACGACGTCCCCGGCGTCAATCAGGCCGTGCCCTACACGTTCCCGCTCACCACCGATGCGCAGGGCGTGTCGCGGTTCGCGAGCGACGCGTTCTTCCCGCTCGACGGCATGGGCTTCGGCAACGAGGGCATGCCGCACAACTTCTCGTTCACCACCGAGGTCCACACCGCGTTCGTCTACAAGGGCGGCGAGGTCTTCACCTTCACCGGCGACGACGACCTGTGGCTGTTCATCAACGGCGTGCTCGCGATCGATCTCGGCGGCCTGCACCCGCCGCTCACCGGCGCGGTCGATCTCGACGCCCGCGCCGCCGAGCTCGGCATCACCAAGGGCAACACCTACCGCATGGACATCTTCCACGCCGAGCGCCACACCACCGCCTCGAACTTCCGGGTCGAGACCACGATCGAGTGCTTCATCGTCGTGAACTGACTGGTGACTCTCCGACGAGCCGACACGGTTCACCACGAGGCAAGTGATGGCACCGCGAGCGATCGCGGCACCTTCGACCGGACATGGATGGTGGTACGGCGTATGCGTTCGCCGCGAAGCCATGACTCGACCATGCGTGCGTCCCTTCGTGTCCCTCGCGCTCGCCGTGCTCGCGGCGAGCAGCGCCGCCTGCGACCACGAGGTCGGCATCGCGGACCTCGAGAACGGCTTCATCACCGCCCAGTGCGAGCGCGACGCCCGCTGCGGGCTGTACGACGATGCCGCCACATGCCTGGACGGCGCGCGCCCCGTCGGCTGGTTCGCGGCGTACCTCGGCTCGATGAAGGCCGGCGTCGAGGCCGGCAAGATCCGCTACGACGCGGCCCTCGCGGCCGAGTGTCTCGACCTGATCACGTCATCGTCGTGCAGCCTGGCGCACGCCAGCATCGACGAGACGCCGTGCGAGCGCATGTTCCAGGGCACGATCGCCGATGCGGGCGCATGCCAGTACAGCGAGGAGTGCGTCTCCGGCGCGTGCGTCCGCCCGAGCTGCGCCGAGGACGCGTGCTGCGCGGGTACCTGCGCACCTTCGTTCACCGGCACGGTCCCGGCACCGGGCGCGATCGGCGCGACGTGCGCCGGCAGCGGAACCTCGGCGTGCGTGGCGGGCGCGTTCTGCGCGGTCGCCGCCGATGGCTCGGCGCAGTGCGTGGCGCTGCGCCCGGCGGGCGCGACGTGCGGTTCGTCGGAGGAGTGCGCCCTCGGGTTGTGGTGCGCCGGCTCGCCCGCGACGTGTCAGGTCCCGCCCAGGCGTGGTGACGCATGCGGCGATCATGGCTGCGACCACTACGACTGGTGCGACGCGGCCACCGACACGTGTCGCGCCCCGCTGCTCTCGGGAGACGCGTGCGACCCCGAGGACGACCACTGCGCCGACGCCGCCCTGCGGTGCGGCCCGACCTCGCACGTCTGCGAGAAGCCGCCGACGATCGGCCAGGCGTGCCCGGACCGACGGTGCGCACCGGACGCGTACTGCGACGCTAGCAGCATCACCTGCGTCGCGCTGAAGGCCGACGGCGTGGGGTGCGCGAGCGACGCCGAGTGCGACGGTGAGATCTGCACCGACGCGGGCACCTGCTCGCGCCAGCCCGTCTGCTTCTGACGGCTCGCGATCGCACGGCGGCCCGTCGGCGCCGCGGATCAGCCCGCCGTGCGCCGACGGAACCCGCGCAGCGCCAGCGGCACCGCGATCAGCAGCACCAGCGTGCTCCAGCCCAGCGCCGCGATCACCGGGTGCTGCAGCGGCCACGCCGGATCCGCGGGCATGCCGGTCGGGTTGCCGAAAAGCTCGCGCACCGCGGCGGTGATCGCGCTGATCGGGTTCCACGACGCGATCGTCGCGAGCGTCGGCGACAGGCCACCGAGCGGCACGAACGTCGACGCGAGGAACGTCATCGGGAACATCACCAGGAACACCAGGCCCTGCGCGGCGTCGGGCGTGCGCACCGTGACGCCGAGCCAGGTGCCGAGCCAGATCATCGCGAACGCGAAGTACGTGAGCAGGGCGTAGCCGGCGAGCGCGTGGGGCAGATCGCTGTGGATGCGCCAGCCGACGATCAGCCCGGAGAGCGACAGGATCGCGATCGCGATCAGGATCGCGGCGAGCTCGGCGAGCACGTGGCCGGTCAGGTAGGCGCCGGTCACCGTGGGCAGCGTGCGGAACCGATCGACCACGCCCTCGCGCAGATCGGTGGCGATCGCGGAGGCGGGGCCCATGATGCCGAACGCCAGCGACTGCACCATCACGCCGCCGATCAGGTACTCGCGGTAGCTGCCGTCGTGGATCGCGATCACGCCGCCGAAGACGTAGGCGAACAGCAGCGTGAACATGATCGGCTGCAGCGTGACGTCGAACAGCTTCTCGGGGACCTGGCGGATGTGCGCGATGTTGCGGCGCGCGAACACCAGGCTGTCAGCGACCAGCGTGGTCATGCGGCCTCCTTGACCGCGCGCTCGCGGCGGGTGATGGCGAGGAACACGTCGTCGAGCGTGACCTCGCGGCGATGGACATCGTGGGCGTCGAGGCCGGCGGCGTCGAGCGCGCGCACGACCTCGACCAGGCGGGTGCCGGTCCGCACCGGGATCACGACCTGACGGGCCTCGGGATACTCGACGACGACGCCGTCGACGAACGCGCTCAGCGCCGCGGCCGCGCGCGGGATCGCGGCGGCGTCCATCAGCGTGATCGCGATGCGCTCGCCGCCGAACCGCGCCTTGAGCTCGGCGGGCGAGCCCTGGGCCGCGACCACGCCGTGATCGAGCACCGCGATGTGATCGGCGAGGCGATCGGCCTCCTCGAGGTACTGCGTGGTCAGGACCAGCGTGGTGCCGGCCTTGACCTGCGCGCGCAGGAGGTCCCACAGCGAGTTGCGGCTGTGCGGATCGAGCCCGGTGGTCGGCTCGTCGAGGAACAGCACCTGCGGCCGCGCGACCAGGCTGGCCGCGAGATCGAGGCGACGCTTCATGCCGCCGGAGAACTCCTTGACCAGCTTGGTCGCCACATCGGCGAGCTCGAGCTGCGCGAGCAGCTCGTCGGCGCGGGCCCGCGCGGCCGCCGGTGACAGGTGGTAGAGGCGGCCGACCATCACGAGGTTGGCGCGCGCGGTGAGCAGGCCATCGACGGTCGCGGCCTGGCCGGCGACGCCGATGCAGGCGCGGACCCGCGCGCCATGGGTGACCACGTCGTGGCCAGCGACCGACGCGCGCCCGGTCGTCGGGGTCGCGAGGGTCGTGAGGATCTTGAGCGCGGTGGTCTTGCCCGCGCCGTTGTGGCCGAGGAGGCCGAAGACCGAGCCCGCGGGCACCGCGAGGTCGAGATCGCGCAGCGCCCAGAGGTCGCCGTAGCGCTTGCCGAGGCCCTCGGCCTCGACCCCGAGCTTGTTGGTACCCCGTACATCGTTGTCGTACACCATACGAACAAGCTATTGGTACGGTGTACGAATGTCAAACCGAAAAACGCCTGGGATCGTTCCCGCGCCGATCTGGGCGCACCCTGCGCCCGGCGCGCGCCGGCCCAAGCTGACGCGTGAACAGCTCGCCGCGTGCGCGCTGCGCGTCGGTGACACCGACGGCATCGACGCGGTCTCGATGCGGCGCGTCGCCGAGGAGCTCGGCGTCGGCACGATGACGCTCTACTACTACGTGCGCACCAAGGACGACCTCTTGTCGCTCATGGAAGACGCGCTCATGGCCGAGGTGCTGATCCCCGACGACCAGATGCCCACGGACTGGCGCGCCGCGCTGCGCGCGATCGCCTTCTCGACCCGCGGCGCGTTCATGCGCCACCCCTGGGTGCTGACCGCGACCGAGGGGCTCCGCTTCGGGCCCAACAGCATGAAGCACGTCGAGCAGTCGATGGCGGCGGTCGCGAGCGTGCCCGGCGACCTGACCCGCAAGCTCGCGATGATCGCGATCGTCGACGACTTCGTCGCCGGGCACGTGGCGCGGCGCAGCGGGACCGGGGCGATCACCGACGCCAGCCCCGGCGCGGTGCACGCGATCGACACGTTCGTGACCGCCCAGCTCGCGACCGGCGCGTACCCGCAGCTGCGCGCGCTGATCGGCGAGCAGTCCCCGGTCGACGCGTTCACCAAGGCCATGACCTCGATGAGCGACGACGCGCTGTTCGAGTTCGGCCTCGAGGCGCTGCTCGACGGGTTCGCGCGCGCGATCGACGCGCCCGCGGGCCGCGCACCGTCGAGCGACGCGATCAGTTCCAGATCAGGACGTCGTCCAGGATCAGGTGGCCCGTCGCGCTCTCGTCCACCGCGGTCAGGGTCGCCGTCTTCCCGGCGAGGGGCGACACGTCCCAGGTGACCACCTCGAGCGTCTCGCCCGACTTCGAGGGCAGGGCCGCCAGCACCTCGCGCCCGTCGACGATCAGCGCGACCCGCAGCGCATCACCCTCGACCTCGCCGCCGATGCGGAAGGTCAGCCGCTTGCCGTCGATCGGGAACGGCGCCGAGGTCATCGTCCCGACCGCGGCCTTGCCGCCGTGGCTCGAGATCGCGAAGAAGCGCCCGCCGAAGCGACAGACCGGCGGCTGACCGGCGAGCTCGCGCATCTCGGGGCGCGGGCCCCAGCCGGTGCCGGTGATCGTCCAGCCGTCGAAGGTGCCGCTCTCGAAGTCGAAGAGGATGCGCGCGCCGATCGGCGGCCGGGACGCGATCGCCGGCACCCAGATCGACGCCGGCACGATGCGATTGCCGGTGCGGACCTCGGGCCGCGGCGGCAGCCGATCATCGGGGCGGTAGAAGCCGCCGAGCATCCCGGCCTGCGCGCCGCTGTCGAGAACGATCGCGGCGAACGCGTGATCGCGCAGGGTCTCGCTGAGGCCCAGCACCGGCCTGGGCGCCTTGCCCACGCCCACGTCGCCGATGCCCATGCGGTGCGTGAACATCCGCTTGCCCGCGAGGTGGCCGTACCAGGGCTCGAACATGACCCAGACGTCGCCGTCGACGGCGGCGATGCGCTTGATGAGCTCGTCGCCGCCCGCGACATCGGCGGCGGTCGGCACGAACGGCTTCGGCGACCAGCGCGCGGTCCACAGGTTGTAGGCGCCGGGCGCGGCGACGACCACGACCGCGGCCGCGCTGACCAGCGTGCGGCTGGCCCACTGGTTGGGCGCGAGCACCCGCACGCACGCGGCGATCGCCGGGAGCGCGCAGCCCGCGGCGATCGCGCCGTGCAGCATCGCCGGCATGTACGCGTTGAACACCGCCCACTGCGTGCCGAACCCGAGGGCCCCGACGATGATCGACACCGCGTAGACCGGCGTCCACACCAGGAGCGGCCGCGCCGCCGGCGGCAGCGTGCGCCGCACGATCGCGGTCACCGCGACCACGATCAAGCCGATCGCGACGATCGCCGTGAGCAGCGGGAAGTGACCCAGGATGTTGCCGAACGAGTCCCAGAACCGCTTCATGTTGAAGTCGTGGGACTGGTGGACGTCGTGGATCCAGTACCAGAACCAGCCGTCGGTGCGGCGCTGCAGCGCGACCACGCCCCCGAGCCCGACCGCCGCCGCGGCCAGCGCGTAGATCGGCACCCGCCGCCACGCGAGCACCAGCACGAACAGGCCGCCGAGCCCGACGTAGAGGATGCCGGTCTGCTTGGCGAAGAAGGTCAGCGCCATCAGCATGCCGACCGCGGCCATGCGACCCGCGGCGCCCCAGCCCTCGCCGGTCCGCGACCACCGCACCGCGCAGTGCAGGCCCGCGGTCACGAGGAACAGGAAGAACGTGTCGCACCGGACCAGGTCGTACCAGCCCTCGCAGTAGGGATAGGCCGCGGCGAACCCGCCGAGGGCGAGCGCCACGCCCAGCCAGGCGGCGATCCGATCATCGGCGCCAGCGCGGGCCGCGCGCCGCGCCGGGCCGGTGATCGCGGCGATCGTGACCGCGCCGATGCCGAACAGCGAGAGGATCGAGACCGCGCGGCCGAGCGCGTACGAGATGCCGAACAACCCGCCGAGGGTCGCGATCACGCCCGGGTAGAGCGGCGTGTAGAGGTACGGGATGAAGTCGATCGACGGCGGCCCGTAGATGCCGTCGCCGTCGGCGATCCACTGCGCGTGGTGGAGCATGCCGCCCTCCATCCACTCGAGGTCGTACGGATACGCCACGCGCTGCGTGATCGTGTAGAGCAGGGTCGCGACCTGCCACAGCGCCGGCAGCGCGATGAGCAACCACGCGCCGCGCACGACCCAGCGCTGCCAGGGCTTCACGGGGTCACCTCGATCGCGCCGACGTCCGCGCGGTTCTCGACGATCCGGCTCTTGCCGCGGATCGGCTGGCGGTCGTTGCCCTTCCAGAGGCCGGTCCACAGCGTGTAGCGGCCCGGCGCCGTGCCGGCCGGGACCTGCACCGTCGTCGTGTAGCGGATGAACTGGCCGGCCCGCCACCACTCGAACGGCCGCACCGGCGCGTGATCGCCGGTGAAGCGGTGGCGCACGTCGGCGGGATCCTCGAAGTGCGCGAACACCTTCCAGCCCGGCGCGGGCTTGCCGCGGGCCTCGAAGGTCCAGGTCACGGCGAAGGCGTGGCCGCGCGCGACCTGCGCCGGCAGCTCGACCGCGAGCAGCCGCACGTCGTCGCCGAGATCGAGATCGAGCGGCTGTCCGATCGCCGGACGTCCCGGCAGGAGCGCCTCGCCCGCGCCCGCGGGCACCTGCTCGGCGTCGTACCAGGCCTCGAGCTCCTTCGCGGTCTCGGCGCACGGGCCGGGATCGTCGACGAGGTCGCGGGTCTCCATCGGGTCCTGATCGACCCGGTAGATCTCCCAGCTGGTGTGCGGGCTGACGTTGTAGATGACGTGGCACTGCGCGGTCGCGGCCGCGCGCATCTCGTTGTTGTTCTCGTACGACAGCTGCTGGAACACCGGCCGCGACTGCTCCTTGCCGCCGGCGACGACGTCGAGCAGCGAGCGCCCCATCATCTCGGCGTTCGGCGACGCGCCCGCCAGATCCGCCAGCGTCGGCAGGATGTCGACGTGGCCCGCGGGCGTGGTCGCGACCCGCGGCGCCAGGCCCGGGATGCGCATCAGGAGCGGCACCTTGGTCTGCGCCGCGTAGAGGTGATAGCCGTGCTCGATCACGCCGTGCTCGCCGAAGCCCTCGCCGTGGTCGCCGGTGACGACGATCGCGGTCTTGCCCCAGAGGCCCTTGGCCTCGAGCTCGGCGACCAGCCGTCCCAGGTGGAGATCGGTGTAGAAGATCTCCTGATCATACAGGTCCACGGGCCGATCGCCCCAGCGCGGCGCCTCGCGATGCGGTTCGTACTCGAAGTGCGGGTCGTAGTAGTGGACCCAGAGGAAGAAGCGCTGGCTGGCGTGGCTGTCGATGAAGGCGATGGCCTTGTCCGACTGCTCCTTCGACGAGCTGCCGCGGGTGTGGGCCGGGCCCTCGCCGGCGACCGACGAGTGCAGCCGCTGGTTGGTGTTGTCGTAGCTGTCGACGCCCTGGTTCATGCGGCGCGACTCGTCGAAGTACCAGTAGTTGGTGACCGCGCCGGTCGCGAACCCGCGGGCCTTCATGATCTCGGCGATGGTCGTGGCCTCGGGGAGGAGGCCCGGCCAGCCGCTGATCGAGGTGTCGTAGCGCACGTCGAGCGGGTAGCGGCCGGTGAGGATCGCCGGCATCGAGTAGCGCGTCGACGGCGCGTGCGCCCAGCCGTTGGCGAAGCGCGTGCCCTCGGCGGCGATCTTGTCGAGCGTCGGCGTGGTCGCGCGGTCGTAGCCGTAGGCGTGCACGTGATCGGCGCGCAGCGTGTCGATCGTGATGAGCACGATGTTCACGTCGGGCGGCACCGACGCGGGTACCGGCACGAACCCGGGATCGACGGCGCGGCGCGCGGTGGCGTCGCCGCCGACGCAGTTCTGATCGATGCCGTCGTCGGGGATCTCGATCGCGCCGGGGTGGACGTCGCGGTCGCCGTCGTCGCAGTCGCCGCCGCCGAGCCAGCGCGAGTAGCCATCACGATCCCAGTCGCCGAGGCGGCGCAGCTGCGCGGTGATCGGGCCGCCGAGGCCGGAGTACGAGGTCGCGGCCTTGATGACGGCGTCGCGGTTACCGACCAGCAGGACGAGCAGCAGCACCGCGACGATCGATCCGGCGATCGCGGCCAGGCGACGGCCGCGCGTGCCCCGGGCGATCGCGCGATCCGCGAGGCGCAGGCCGGGGCCGACCGTGCCGATCGCGAAGAAGCCGCAGACGATCGCGACGATCGGTCCGCGCAGCGGCACCTGCTGCATCGTCGCCCAGGTCGCGTAGAGGGTGACCAGCGCGGCGCCGACGATCATCACGCCGACGGCGGCGAACGGGGCGGCGGGTGCGGCCAGGAACCGCACGATGGTTCGCGGCAGCGCGGCCAGGCCGAGCTCGATGAGACGCGCGACCGGGATCGCGGCGGCGATCGCCAGCAGCAAGCCGCCAACGGTGATGCCGATCGCGGTCGCGATGGTGGCCGCGAAGTTCTTGCGATCGACCAGCAGGCGCAGCTCGTAGCGGTAGACGAGGAGCAGCGCGACCCCGACGGCGAGCGTGGTGGCGATCGCGAAGGACAGGCCGGTGAGCGCGCGCCGCGGATCGGAGGCGCGGGTGGTGTGGTGGGCGGCCAACCAGGTGCGGCCGAGATCGCCGAGGCGGGTGCCGCGCCAGTAGAGGAGCGCGATGGCGGCGCCGAGGGCGCCGAGGGCGATGCCGGCGGCGCCGTAGACGAGCGCGAGGTAGAGGCAGAGGCGCGCGCGCCCGAGGAAATCGGGGACGAACTGGCCGATCGGGCCCCAGGACCACACGCCGTCGACGAGGCCGGTCGCGGCGCCGGCGAAGGCGCCGGCGAAGGCGCCGCCGAGGAGGACGGTGCGGATGGCGCGAGGGGAGCGATCGTCGGGGACCGGGACGGGGACCGAGGCCGGGACCGAGGCAGGGACTGGGCCCGAGGCGGGGACTGGGACAGGGACCGTGGCAGGGTCCGACGCCACGACGTTGGCCTCGGGCCCTGCTCCGCTCTCGCCCTCCGACGCAGACTCAGCCTCCTCCTCCGGACGGACCGCCCCACCGGCGGCGTCCGCCGTCTCGGTCTCGGGGCCCGTGGACATCCCCGTGAGGCTAGCGACTGCGCGGTGCGACCTCAAGCGCGCGCGGCCACCGCGTCGATGGCATAGTGCCCGCGATGTCTCTCGACCTGCGCCGTCACGCCGTGCGCTGGGCACCCGTGGCGGCCTGTGCCGCGGTCCTCATCTGGCACTCGCTGCAGTACAACTTCGTCACCGACGACGCCTACATCTCGTTCGTCTACTCGCGCAACCTCGCCGAGCACGGCCAGCTGACGTTCAACCTCGACCACCCCGTCGAGGGCTACACGAACTTCCTGTGGACGTTCATCCTCGGCGTGCTGATGCTGCTCGGCATCCCGCCCGAGTGGTCGTCGCGGGTGCTGGGCACCGCGTGCGGCATCGGCGTCCTGGTCGTGGCGTTCCGCCTGACCGAGCGCCTCCTCGGCAAGCCCCACCCGAAGACCTGGGGCGAGCTGTCGGGCTGGCCGTACCTGCCGCCGCTCTTGCTCGCGTGGTCGTCGGGGTTCGCGTGCTGGTCGTCGGGCGGGCTCGAGACCCAGCTGTTCACGCTGTGCGTGGCGCTGGCGATCGAGGCGTACGTCGCCTCCGAGGACGGCGAGCCGATGAAGCTGGTGCGCGCCGCGATCTACCTCGCGCTCGCCGCGATGACCCGCCCCGAGGGCCTGCTGATCGCCGCGATCCTCGGCGCGCACCGCGTCGGGCTCAACCTCGCGCTGCGCCGGCGCCTGATCCCCGATGTCGCCGAGCGCCGCGCGATCCTCGGCTTCCTCGCGGTCTGGGCCCCGTGGTTCGCGTGGCGCTACTGGTACTACGGCTATCCGTTCCCCAACACGTACTACGTGAAGGCGACCGGCCAGCTGGTGGGCGGCCTCGACAAGGAGGGCCACACGATGGCCGAGCAGGTCTGGCTCGGCGGCTTCTACTACCTCAAGCGCTGGGCGCTGCAGATCAACCTCGCGTGGATCTCCCCCGCGTTGCTGGTCGGGCTGATCGCCCGGCCGCGCACGCCGCGCTTCGTGTTCGCGTCGCTGGCCTTGCCGCTGACGCTCATCTACCTCGTGTACACGGCGTCGGTCGGCGGCGACTTCATGGGCCTGCACCGGTTCATCATGCCGATCTTCGTGCTGGTCGCGATCACCGCGTCGCTCGGCCTCGCGACCCTCGCCGACCTCGCGATCGCGCGGCGCGTGCCGCGGCTGGTGCCGGCCGCGATCGTCGCGATGATCGTCGCCGCGTTCGCGTGGAGCCAGTGGCGCCTGACCAGCGAGAGCCTGCGCTGGGGCAACTTCGACAACGACCACGGCATCGATACGCCGGCGTTCCTGATCGTCTACACCGAGGACCGCGCGACCATCGGCAAGGCGATGGAGCCGTGCTTCAAGGACGGCGACTTCTCGATCGTCGGCGGCGCCGGCGCGCAGCCGTACTACGGTCGCATGCAGGCGATCGATCTGTTCGGGCTCGTGTCCGATCGCATCGCCCACGAGGAGCCGCGGGTCAACGCCCGCGCCGGCCACACCAAGCGCGCGTCGGACGCGATGCTGTCCTCGTACGATCCCACCTTCGTCTTCCACTGCTACGAGCTCACGCCCGACCCCGATCACCACCGCGAGTTCGATGGCTGCAGCGGCTACTGGAAGGCCCACGGCTACGAGCCGGTGACGATGCACATCCCCGGCCTCCTGCAGAAGGGCGAGTACTACACGTTCCTCGCCAAGAAGGACCGCCACTTCGAGTGCCCGGGCCGCGTGCGATGACCGCGCGGCGCGCGCCGATCCTCGTCGCGCTGATCGCGATCGCGCTGGTGCTCGCCGCGCGCGCGGTGCTGCATGTCGCGCCGCTGGACGCGCTGGCCACGGGGTCGGCGCGGCCCGGCGATCCCGCCGGCGTCGTGCGCACCGGATCGATCGATCTGCCGCGCGGCGGCCCGTTCATCCTCGGCTTCCAGTCGTCGGCACCGGCGCGCCTCGAGATCGGCGGCAAGGTCGTCGCCGGCACCGGGCTCCGCACCGACCGCATCGTGCTCCAGGCCGGCGTCGCGCCGATCCGCTTCGCCGGTCCCGCCGATGCCCGCCTCCTGTGGCATCCGCCCGGCCGCCGCGGCGCGCCCGAGTACCTGCCGGCCTCGTCGCTCAGCGATCAGCCGCCGGCGACCGCGACCTTCGCGTGGTCCGGCGCCGCGCCACTGGATGGTGTGTGCGTCGCGCTCATCGCGCTGATCGCGATCGTGGCGGCGCTATGGATGCTGCGCGCGCGGATCGCACGGGTCGATCGCGGCCTGCGCCGCGCGGTGCTCGCGGTCATGGCGCTGTCGCTCGCGCTGTCGATGATCGATCTCGGCGACGCCGGCCAGACCTGGGACGAGGACGAGTACTGGTCGTCGGGCCGCAACTACGTGCAGAACGTCCTCGGCGGCGACTTCGCCAGCGACGCCTGGACCTGGAACTACGAGCACCCGCCGGTCACCAAGTACCTCGCCGGCGCCGGCGCGCTCTGGTCCGATGGCTTCGGTCCCGCGCGCGCGATCTTCGCGGTGTGCCTCGCCCTCGGCTGCGCGCTGCTGGTGCCGATCGGCGCGCGCCTGTATCGCCCCGGCGTCGGCGTCGCGGCGGGTGTCTTCGCCGCGCTGTCACCGCACCTGATCGCCCATGGCCCGATCGTCGGCCACGAGGCGCCCACCGTCTTGTGGTGGTCGCTCGCCCTGTGGCTGTGCCTGCGCGCACATGATCCCGTCGACCGTGTCGTTGGTGCCGGCGTCGACGACGATCGCGCCGCCGTCGACGGCGCTCGCGCCGCCGCGCGCACCCTCGCCTGGCGCATGGTCGGCATCGGCGTGGTGCTCGGCCTCGCGCTCATGACCCGGTTCGTCAACGCGCTGCTCGCGCCGCTCATCGGCATCGCGCTCGTCGCGTGCGCCCCGCACACGCTGCGCCGCCGCACGATCGAGTACGGCTTCGCGATCATCCCGGCGGTCGCGCTCCTGACCTCCGTGGTCGTCTGGCCGCGGCTCTGGTCATCGCCGTTCGCGCACCTCGACGAGTCGTGGGCCAAGCTGCGCGGCACCCACAGCGTCGAGCCGTTCCTCGGCGAGCTCACCGCCACGCCGAGCCGCGCGTACTTCGCGATCTACCTCGCCGCCGTCACCCCGCTGATCCTCCTGCTCGCGTCCCTCGCCTGGTGGGCGCGCGCCGGCCGCGCCGCCTGGCGCCGCCGCGATCCCGCGCTCGCCAGCGAGCGCCGCGCCGCGATCATCGTCGGTGCGTGGCTCCTCGTACCGTTCGGCGTCGCGCTGTCGCCGGTGCGCCAGGACGGCGTGCGCTACATCCTGCCCGCGCTGTCCGCGCTCGCGCTCATGGCCGCCGCCGGCCTCGAGCTCCTGCCCGCGTTCGTCCGCGCGCGCGCCACCGACGATGCCGCGACCACCAGCGCGCGACATGGACGCAGCCGCCGCCTCGTCTGGCTCGCGTCCTCCGCCGCGATCGCCGTCCACCTGCTCGTCGCCTGCCTCCGCGTGCGCCCCTACTACCTCGACTACTACGGCGAGCAGGTCGGCGGCCCCGCCGGCGTCGCCGCCCACCGCCGCTTCGAGGTCGGCTGGTGGGGCGAGGGCCTCGCCGACGCGATCACCTATGTCAACGACCACGCCGATCGCGGCGCGAAGATTCACCGCGACTGCGTCGAGCCCTCGCACCTCACCTGGTTCCGCGGCGACCTGTGGGATCCGATGGTGCGCGATCCCGCGAAGGCCGACTGGATCGTCTGGTACGCACCGTCCAGCCACGCCTGCGCGATCCCGCCCGGCGCCGAACGCGTCTTCCAGACCTCCGTCGACGGCGCCCCGCTCGCCGAGGTCTATCGCGTCCCGCACGCGGCCGCGGGCCCGCTTCCCGCACCGGCACTGCCGACGTCGTCGCCTGCCGCGCCGCCGCGCTGACCGCGTGCCCCTCCCGCGCGCGCCGTCGCGTCCGGCCCGTCGCGTCCGGCCCGCGCCCACTTCTTCGCTGTCCGGCCCGCGCCCGGCAAAGCTCGGCACGAGCCCGCGCAATCAACCCCGGTGCGCGCAGCGTCCGGTGCGCGCGGCGTCGCGCACTCAACCCCGGTGCGCGCAGCGTCGCGCACTCCGTCGCGCACTCAACCCCGGTGCGCGCGGCGTCGCGCACTCACCCCCCGTGCGCGCGGCGTCGCGCACTCCGTCGCGCAATCAACCCCGGTGCGCGCAGCGGGTGCGCGCAGCGTCGCGCAATCAACCCCGGTGCGCGCGTCCCCGCCGCCGGTGCGCGCGTCCCCGCCGGTGCGCGTGTTCCCGGTGCGCGCGTCCCCGCGTCCCCCCTGGCGAGCCACTGTCCGGCCCGCGCCCATCGCTCCGCGCAGCGTCCGCGCAATCAACCCCGGTGCGCGCAGCGCGGTGCGCGCAGTGCCCATCGCTCCGCGCAGCGTCCGCGCAATCAACCCCGGTGCGCGCAGCGGTCCCGGTGCGCGCACCGGTCCGTCCGTGCAATCAACCCCGGTGCGCGCGCCCCCCTGCTGAGCCCCTGTCCGGGCCCGCGCCCATCGCTCGGCGCAGAACGGCGGAAGTCAGCAACCCCGGAACCGTCAAGCGGGGGCCGCCTTCAGGTGCCGAAGAAGTACCGCAGGAATCGCCACGACCGGGCCTTCCAGGCCAGCTCGTCGTGGGTCGCGCCCGGCTCGTAGTACGAGCACACGTGATCCGCCGCGAACGTGCAGCTCGCGGAGTCCTGCTTCGTCCAGCCCAGGCCGACCATCTGCGCGCGAACCGCGTCGCTGTCGGCCGCGCCGTCGGTGTTCTGCGCGGGGTCGCCGCCGTGATCGAGGTACATGCCGACCGGCACGCGGCCGACCGTGCCGAGCACATCGGTGAGCGCGGTGTGCGTGTCCTGGCCGGGCCAGAACGCGCCCGACAGCGACGCCGCCCCGCGATACGTGCCGGGATACGCGAGCGCGAGCCGCATCGACACCAGGCCGCCGAGCGACGAGCCGGCGACATACGCGCGGTCGAGATCGATCCGCCAGTAGGTCTTCGCGGTCGGCTGGATCGTCTCGACCTGGAAGGCCATGAACGTCTCCATCTTGCCGCCGACGGCCGTCGAGTAGCCGTACTCGTCGATGCGCGCGTCGCCGCCGTGATCGGCGCCGACCACGACCACCGGCGCGACGAGGCCGGCCTTGATGTCGGCGTCCAGCTGGACGTTGATCTCCCAGCCGGTGTGCCCGAAGCAGCAGGTGTGATCGTCGTAGATGTTCTGCCCGTCGTGCATGAACAGCACCGGGTAGGTCTTCGCGCCCTTCGCCGGGTCATCGTAGCCCGCGGGCAGGTACGTGGTCAGCGGGCGGCAGTTGCCGAGCGCGGTCGAGCACACCGGGTCGGGGGGCTGCACGAGGTGGCCGAGGCCCGAGTCGTAGGTGTCGAGGATCGAGTTGCGACCGTCGTGGTTGCCCTCGAAGTCGTCGTACGCGAAGCCCCAGTTCTGCGGGTCCAGTGACCAGTCGGGTCCATCGACCAGCTTGTACGGCCAGCGCCCGGTCGCGACCGGCGCCATCGCGGTGAACAGCCCGCTCTGGCAGAGCTCGGCGGTCGCGAGCGCGTCGGTCTTCCAGCCGTTGAACTCGCCGGCGATACCGATGGCGCGATCGCTCGCGAACAGCGCACGACCCGCGTGCCAGAGCGGCCACGTGCCGCGGCGCTCGTCCAGCGCCAACTTCAGGGCAGCGAGCTCGCCGGCATCGCAGCTCGTGACGACGCGATCGTAGAGCGCCATGACGCACGGCACGCCGCTGGGGCCGCTGGCACACGTGCCGCTCGCGTCCGGGGTCGCCGGCGCCGCATCGACGGCACTGGCCGCATCAACCTGCGGCAGGTCACGGGCGTCAGCCGCGTTGCCCGGGGTTGATCCGCAGGCCGCGCCGAGCGCCATCACGCCGACCAGGCCCAGGCGAGTTCCAGTGACCACCGAGCCGACACGAGTTGCGATACGCAACGCGCGTGTGGCCGAACCCCGCATCATTCCGGACAGCATGTTGGTTGAACCATCTGGCGAGCAACCGTCATGCCGCATCTCCGAGGCTGCGTCGTGTAGTTGGGCTGACGCGTGTCGGCGAAGCTGCATTTGCCCGCGAAGACTCCGGAACGAAGAAAGGCCCACACCGCTCGGTGTGGGCCCTATCGCGCGACGATCGCGTCGGCGAGCGCGCCGGGACTGCACCCGCGGCGCGGGCGCCGAAAAAGGAGAAGGGCCGCATCTTGCGATGCGGCCCTTCAAACCCCGGCGGCGTCCTACTCTCCCACAGGGTTGCCCCTGCAGTACCATCGGCCCTGGAGAGCTTAACTTCCGTGTTCGGGATGGGAACGGGTGTG
>JAIOQA010000463.1 GCA_021413675.1 Deltaproteobacteria bacterium
GCCTGCGCGCGCAGCGCGATCGTCGTCGCGGCGCGTCGATCGAGCGCCGCGAGCACGCGCGGCGCATCGGCGCCGGCGTCGCGCAGCGAGGTCGCGAGCGCGGCGCGGCGCGCGGGCGACCAGCCGGTCAGCGGCGCCGACGCGCAGGCATCGTCCTCGCCGCCGCGCATCGTGGCGATCGCGGTGATCGCGGCGCTCGCGATCCCCGCCGCGGCGATCGCGATCATCCAGCGCGACGACGCGCGCGGCGCGACCGCGCCAGCGAGCGCCGCGACCGCCGCCGCCATGTCGCGATGCCGCCGCGCGGGATCGGGATCGAGGCCGCGCGCCAGCGCCGGCGCCAGGCGCTTCGCGGCGCGCGGCGGCAGCGCGCCCACGCCCTCCTCGACCAGTCGCCACCACTGGAACTGATCGCTGGCCGCGGTCGCGATCGCGCCGGCGCGCACCTCGGGCGCGATGAACGTGGGCGTGCCGGCGATCGCTGGCGACCCCGCCGGCCCCGCGCCGAGCGCCAGGCCGAAGTCGACGATGACCGCGGTGCCGTCGTCGCGGATCACGATGTTGTCGGGCTTGATGTCGCGATGGACCAGCGCCGCGGCGTGGACCGCAGCGAGGCCGCGGCCGATGCCGAGCAGCGCCTCGATCCGCGCCGCCACCGGCGGATCGTCGGCGAGCCAGCGCCCGAGCGGCGCGCCCGCGACCAGCTCCATCGCGACGTAGATCTCGTCGCCCGCGGTGCCGACGTCGTGGACCGTGACCACGTTCGAGTGGCGAACCTTGGCCATCGCCTGGGCCTCGCCGAGCATGCGGTGCCGGAACCCATCGTCCGCGTCGTCGGTGTGCGCGGCCTTCACCATCTTGATCGCGACGTCGCGGCCGAGCGCGGGATCGGTCGCGCGCATGACCACGCCCATGCCGCCCGCGCCGAGCGCGCCGGTGATCACGTAGCGCCCGAGGTGCGCGACCGCGACCGACCGTCCGGTCGCGAACAGCGCGCCGATCACGTCGGTGCACGCGGCGCAGCCCTGGGCGTGGGCCAGCGCCGCCGCGCGCTCGTCGGCGGGCAGCGAGTCCGACAGCCAGGCCGCGATCACCTCGTCAGCGACGCAGGTCATCGTCGATCGTCGGCCGCGGCGGCATGGCCGCGATTGTCGCATGCGCGGGCGTGTGGTGTAGTTCCGGCGTGCAGCCTCACGAGCTCGCGCGGGCGCTGCGCGACCGCTGGCCGGCGATCGCGATCGACGACGCCGGCGCCGCCGGGTTGCTCGCCGAGGGCGACGCGGCGCTGACCGGCGCGCACCGCGACGATCTGCTGCTCGCGTGGGCGTGCGCCTGCGGGGCCACCGACGCGATCGCCGCGCTCGATCGCGACGTGCTCGCGCCCGCCGCGGCCGGGCTCGCCAGCGCCGGCTTCGCCGCCTCCGCCATCGACGAGGCGGCCCAGGTGGCCCGGGTCCGGCTCGTGCTCGGCGATGACGCGCGGCCGCCGGCCCTGCGCACGTATCGCGGCCGCGGCCCGCTCGCCGCGTTCGTGCGGACCACGATCACCCGGATCGCGATCGACGGGGTCCGCGCCGATCGCGACCGCGATCGCACGCTGATCGACGCGCTGGTCGCGACCCCGCACCCCGATCCCGAGCTCGAGTACATGCGGCGCCGCTACGCCGACGCGCTCGCGAGCGCGATGCGCGAGGCCTGGGGCCGGTTGCCGGCCCACGATCGCTTCATCCTGGATCTGCAGCTGCGGCATCGCCTCGACCTCGACGAGATCGCGCGGATCTACGAGTTCCACCGCGCCACCGCCGCGCGACGGGTGGCCTCGGCGCGCGCGGCGCTGATCGCGACCACGCGCGAGGTCCTGCAGCACACGCTGCGCATCGGCGGCGAGACCCTCGACAGCATCCTGCGCATGATCGCGACCGCGGTGTCGGGCGTCGATCTGCCCGATGCCGCGACGCCCTAGGCGGCTACTGGCACGCGTTGCGGTCCACGGTGCCGCCGATCGCGTAGCTGCAGTAGCAGTTGCTGACCTGGCACTGGGTCGAGTCGCCGGGATTGGCCGGCGTGGTCCCGGCCATCTCGCACAGGTCCTTGGGATCCGTGACCGCGACGAACACCCGCTCGCGCAGCCAGGTCTTGCTGCCCTGCTCGAGGCGATCGAACAGCGTCAGCCGGCCGGCGGTCGCGGTGTACGCGTAGGTCTCGACGCGCGAGACATCGCCGAGCTCGGTACCCAGCTCGCACGCACCCGTGACCTGCAAGCTCAGGGTCGTGCCCGCGGTCGACCACGTGCCGCGATTGGCGAGCCCGCCGCCGCGCACGAACGCGCCGCCGGCGATGCGGATCACCTCGGCGCTGTCGTGCACGCCACCCCACTCGCTGTCGGCGGGGTCGACCTCCCACGCGAGCCGGTACACGCCATCCGCGAGCGCGCCGCCGGCGGGCGTCGCGACGGTGCCGAGATAGGTGTTCACCTGGATCGCGCTGCAGAACGCGAGGCTGTCGCACGCGAGCGCGGCAGGTGTGCCGGGCCCGGCGTCAGCGCCTGGCGTTGATGACGAGCCGCCGCAACCGCACAGCGAGATCAGGATCGAGAACGAGACGAGACCAGCGAGACGTGACATGGGCGAGTCCTCCGCAGTCGGACATCGACTGCTTCGCCCTCTTGACGCGACGACGCGCGCCCGCGCGCAGTGGTCGGGCCAATAATCAGCGCGGGTCGCGCGGCGGGCGCGGCAACGGGATCCGTCCGCCGGCGCGGCGGCAGGCGATCGCGATCGCGACGATCGCCGCGGCCGCGAACAGCGCCACCGCCGCCAGCACCGCACCGGCGCCGAGCGACGCTTCCCGCACCGGACCGAGCGAGAGGGCGACGCCCGCGATCGCCATCGCGGCGATGAGCGTCACGAGCAACCGGCCGCGGCGCGCGTGCTCGGCGCGATCGTCCGCGACCGCGAGCCCGCGCGCCGCCGACATGACCAGCGCGAGGCCGCCGACCAGCGCCACTCCGAGCGCGCCCCGCGCGACGAGCGGCACGGTCAAGTACGGCGGCGTCAACGCGGGCGCCAGGCCGAACGTGACGAGGACCGGCCATCCGCCGAGGACCAGCGCCGCGCTCGCGAGCCGGAACCGCGGCGCCCCCGGAAACGTCGCCCGGCTCGCCATCGCCGCGATCACCGAGGCGACCGCGGCCACCGCCACCGCCACCACCACGGGCCCGCCGAGGGGCGACCAGCCGTTGGACGTGTCCGCCCCCGCGACCATGGCCAGCACCGCGCTAACGGTCGCCGCCACCGCCAGCGCGAGCAACCACGCACCGAGCCGCGCGACCCCGGTGCGCATGGCCACGCGCTCGCCGAACGCGGGCGGATCGACGACGGTCTCGCCCGCGCGATCGAGCGCGATCAGCAGCGCCGGCGCGGCGAGCAGCACGGCGAGATCGCCAACGAGCCAGGTCGCGGCGCACGCGAGCGCGCTCACGGCGAGCGCCGCGATCGTGCGTGGGCTGCGCGCCGCGGCGACGCCGGTCGCGGCCAGGGCGAGCCAGGTGACGGTCCAGGCGCCGTGCGCGCAGCACGCGATCGCCGCGGCGATGCCGTCGTGGGCGCCGTCGAACACGGCGAGGCCCCACGCGATCGGCTGCAGCAGCGCCGCCAGCATCACCGCGATCGCGGCGATCGTGACCGACGCACGCGCGTCCGGCCGCGCGCGCGCGCGCCAGACCATCAACCCGATGACCATCAGCAACTCCGCCGGGAGCTCCAGCGCCCAGCGGATCCCCAGGACGGGGAAGGCGTACCCGCTCGCGGGGTGATCGGCGACGAAGCCGACGAGCGGCGCGATCACCACCGCGATCACTCCGACCACGAGCGGCGCCGGCAACCGCATCAGCCCGGTCCGGGTCCACATCATCGCCATCACAGCCCCCGCCATTGTCCTCGATCGCTGTAACACGCGCCGTCCCGGCCCCTGGCTGGCAATGTCGTGCCGTGTGGCGCGCGCCTCAGTAGCCCTCGGCCTTCGAGATGATCTCGTTCATGATCTCGCGCGTCCCACCGCCGATCGGATAGAGCCGCGCGTCGCGATACAGCCGCTCGACCAGCGTCTCGCGCATGTAGCCCGCGCCGCCGAAGATCTGGACCGCGGCGTCGGCGACGAACGCGAGCATGTCGGTCGCGGCGTTCTTGGCCATCGCCGCCTGGGCCGCGACCATCTGGCCGCGCATCGCGCGGGCGCAGACCTCGCCGGTGAGCGCGCGCGCCGCCGCCAGCCGCGTCGCCATGTCGGCGAGCTTGTGGCGCGTGACCTGGAAGCCAGTCAGCCGCTTGCCGAACGCGGTGCGGTCCTTCGCATACGCGATCGACTCGCGGTAGCAGAGCTCGGCGATCGCCACGCACTGGCCGGCGAGCGCGAGCCGCTCGCCGACGAAGTTCATCATGATCATCGGGAACGCGCCGTTCTCGGGCCCGATCCGGTTGGCGATCGGCACGCGCGCCTCGTCGAAGGTCAGCTCGGCGGTGTCCGAGGCCCACCAGCCGGTCTTCTTGAGCTTCTTCGAGACCTCGAAGCCCGGCGTGCCCTTCTCGATGACCAGCATCGACACGCCGCCGTGGCCCGGGCCGCCGGTGCGGACCGCGGTCACGACCAGATCGGCGCGCGTGCCCGAGGTGATGAAGGTCTTGGCGCCGGTGACCACGTAGTGATCGCCGTCCTTGACCGCGCGCGTGGTCAAGGACGCGACGTCGCTGCCGCCGCCGGGCTCGGTGATCGCCAGCGCGGAGATGCGCTCGCCGCCCAGGGTCGGCGCCACGAACCGGGCCTTCTGCTCGTCGGTGCCGAAGCGGACGATCAGCGGCAGCGCGATGCCGAGGCTGCCGAGGCCGACGGCGGTGCCGACCGAGCGGCCGGCGAGGATCAGCTCCTCGGACGCGACCAGGATGTGGCCGAGATCGCCGCCCGAGCCGCCGTGCGCCTCGGGAAAGCCGATGCCGAGCACGCCGGCGGCGGCGGCGGCGGGGTAGAGCGCGGCGGGGAACTCCTCGTCCTCCTCCCAGGCGGCGCTGTGCGGGGCGATCGCGCTCGCGGCGAAGCGGCGGACCTGGGCGCGGAGGGCGGCGTGCTCGTCAGTCTCGAACAGATACGTCATCGGACGACTCCTGGACGCGTGGCGCGGGGCGGCGCCGCGATGGTACCAACGGTCGATGTCGCCCGGCACGCCTGCGCACCTGCACCGGTCCCAGTATCTGTCGTTCTTCGGTCACCTGGGGTCGGTGTACCTGTTTCACGATCTGTACGGCTTCCTGATGCAGATGAGCCCCGACATCGTCGAGCTCATCGACGCGTTCGCCGGCGGCGCCGACACCGCCGCGGTCAACGCGCGCTTCGCGAACCGGTTCGATGGCGCCACCCCCGAGCAGTTCGTCGACGTGCTGGTCGCGCACCAGGTGCTGCTCGAGCTCGAGCCCGGCGAGGACGAGCGCGATGGCATGTGGCCGATGGCGGTCGTGAAGGGCAAGTGGAACGTCTGGCGGCGCGAGGGCGATCGCGTGACGATCTGGACCGCGTGGGGCGACGCGCCGGTGCAGACGATCGCGCTCGACGCCGACGAGACCCGGATGTGGGACGCGTTCGACGGCGAGAAGCGCCTGGCCGAGCTGCGCCCCGGGTTCGACGCCGCCAAGCTGCGCGCGCTGGCCGAGCGCCTCGCGCACTCGAGCGTGCAGGCGATCAAGCTGTCGATGATGCCGATGTCGACCTACGCCAAGCGGCCGCAGATGGCGCCGGCGTACCTGTCGAGCACGATGCCGTACCCGCGCTGGAAGGTCGGCGATCCGGTGCCGGCCGCGTCCGCGGGCGTCGGCGAGATCATGTCGCCGACCGCGTACTACCGCGACGAGGTCCAGGACGCCGACGCGCAGTTCGATCACCAGGAGACCACGCTCTCGCACCTGTTCCGCATCCCGCACCCGGCGCTGCGCGGCCGCACCTACGGCCAGGCGCTGGTCGACACGCTCGCGGCGCGCGGCCAGATCCCGGTGCAGGGCACGATCCGCGTGCTCGAGATCGGCGGCGGCCTCGGCTACTTCGCGAAGGCGGTCGCGGGCGCGCTGGTCGAGCGCGGCCTCGAGGTCGAGTACCGGATCCAGGAGCTGGCGCCGGCGCTGGCCGCGGCCCAGCGCGCGCGCTGCGCGGGCCTGCCGGTCACCGTCGTCGAGGGTGACGTCCTCGCCGCCGAGCCCGGCGACGGCGCGTGGGATCTGATCCTGTCCAACGAGATGGTCGGCGATCTGCCGGCGCTGCAGCTGTCGCGCGCCGACGTCGGCATGGAGCTCGAGGGCATCGGCCTACCCGACCCGGCCAAGCTGGTCGATCTCGGCCGCGCCGGCGAGCTGGTGCTGACGCTCGGCGTGCAGGTCGGCGACGCGACCGAGCCGTTCTACCTGATGACCGGCGCGCTCGAGCTGATGGTGCGCATCGCGCGCTGGCTCGCGCCCGGCGGCACCGCGATCGTCACCGAGTTCGGCGATCGCGGCCGCTGGCCGCGGCTGTCGACCCACCTCGATCACCCCGAGCTGTCGACCCACTTCGCGCAGCTCGAGCAGGCCGCGCGCACCCTCGGGCTCGCGACCTCGTTCGAGTTCGTGATCGACATGATCGACCTCGATCGCACGCAGCAGGGCCTCGCCACCACGCGCAGCCACTTCCGCGCGCTGCGCGCGATGGCCGCCGCCGCCGGCGTCGACCTCGCCAAGATCGGCTACACCCCGGCGCTGCTCGCCGAGACCTTCGGCGATCACCTCGCCGTCGCGCAGGTCGGCGAGCTCCGGTTCGATCGGATCGAGGACCGCCTGATGGGCCTCGTGCCCCACGAGTTCAAGGCGGTGATCGTGCACCGCGCCGCGACGCCGGCCGCCGGGCAGGCGTAGCCACGGTTGCGCGCGACGCAAACGGTTCGCGTTCTTGCCGTGGGTCGGCAACATCCTGCCGCACTGCGGCGTCGCGCCTGTCTGGCCCCTCTGACGCGACCGATCCGGCCGCGTGATACCGTCGCCGCCACCATGGCGCCGAAGCCGCTCGAGTACAACGCGACCCTCGTCCAGCGCATCGACCTCACGGACGCGCTCGCGCTGTTCCGGATCCAGCCGGACCAGCCCCCCACCGCGCGGCCGTGGTTCACGCCCGGCCAGTACTGTGTGCTCGGCCTCAACAACGAGGCCAAGCCCGAGCTCGGCTCGGTGCGCCGCTCGATGTCGATCGCGTCGGCGCCCGAGGACGATGGCCCGGTGGAGTTCTACATCCGGTGGGTCGCGAAGCCGGAGTCGGAGAACCCGCTCACGCACCTGCTCTGGACCCGCAAGGACGGCGATCGGATCTACATGCGCCCGGTCGCGGCCGGCGTGTTCACGATCAAGGACACGGTCGGCGAGGCCGATCCGCGCTTCAAGGTGCTGGTCGCCGCCGGCACCGGCTCGGCGCCGTTCGTGTGCATGGCGCGCTCCGCGGTGCGCAAGGACCCCAAGGCCGATCTGTCGCGGCTCGTGCTCTTGCACGGCGTGTCGTATCCGAGCGACCTCGGCCACCGCGAGGAGCTGACCGCGCTCGGCGCGTCGAACGGGCTGCACTACTGGGGCACGGTCTCGCGGCCGAAGGACACCGGGTGGACCGGCGACGTCGGGCGCGTCGAGTCGTACTTCGAGCCCGCGCGCCTCGCCGAGCTCGAGCGCCGGCTCGATCTGCCGTCGGGCGGCTTCACCCCGAAGCGCGCGACGGTCTTGATCTGCGGCCTGCAGGGCACGATCGGCACCACGATCATCCACCTGCTCGATCGCGGCTTCGTGCCCGATCACAAGCGCATGCGCGAGGCGCTGGGCGTGCCGCCCGAGCTGCCGGCGACCTTGTTCTTCGAGCAGTACGACACCGAGCCGGTCATCGACATCAAGACGCCGGCGGTGATCGATCCGCTGCGCGTGCGCATGCAGGCCGCGATCGCCGCGGGCCTGGCGCAGACGTGAGCTGCGGATGAGCAACGTGCGCGCGTTCGTCGCCGGCGCCACCGGCTTCGTCGGCCGCGCGGTCGTGCCCGCGCTGCGCCAGGCCGACGCGACCGTGATCGCGCACGTGCGCCCGTCGAGCCGCAGCGGCGAGTGGAGGTCTCGCTTCGGCGAGGTCGGCGCGACCGTGGCCGAGGTCGCATGGGAGCCCGCGGCGATGACCGCCGCGCTCGCGGCCCACGCGCCCACGCATGTCTTCTGCCTGATCGGCACGACCCGCGATCGCGCGAAGGCCGAGGGCATCGCCGGCGATCCATACATGGCGATCGACTACGGCCTCACCAAGCTGCTGGTCGATGCCGTGCTCGCGTCGGGGAAGCGGCCGCGGCTGATCTTGCTGTCGTCGATCGGCGTGACCGCGAAGGCGACCTCGAAGTACCTGCACGCGCACTGGCTCGCCGAGGAGTGCGTGCGGCAGAGCGGCCTGCCGTGGCTCATCGCGCAGCCGTCGTTCATCGTCGGTCCGGATCGCGATGACTCGCGCCCCGCCGAGCGCATCGGTGCCGCGGTCGCCGGCGGGTTGCTCGCGGTCACCGGGCTGATCGCGCCGAAGGTGCGCGCGACCTACCGCCCGACCAGCCCCGCGATCCTCGCTGCCGCGCTGGTGCGCCACGGCCTCGCGCCCGGCGACAGCCGCGTGATCAGCGGCGACGACCTGCGCTGATCGACCGCACCACCGGTAAGGCCTCTGTAAGGCCGACCGCGCACACGAGCGCGCCGGGCGATCGTGCGTTGTAGTGAACACACCATGCGCACGCTCGCTTCACTCCTGCTCGGCGCCACGCTCGTCACCACCGCCTGCGGTCGCGGCACGACCGCGGTCACGTGCGAACCCGCGCCGCACCCGGCCGAGCCCCGCATCGGGCTCACGGTCACCGGCACCGCGACGATGCAGATCATCCCCGACACCGCCGATCTGCAGATGACGCTCACCGCCGAGGCGCCGCGGCCGGGCGCGGCGGCCACGCTCGTGCGCCAGCGCCAGGCGACGATCCAGGCGCAGCTCGCGCAGCAGACGAGCAAGCCCGAGGTGTCGCTGTCGCGGCTCAGCGTCGAGCCGCAGTACGACGACAAGGGCCGCATCCGCGCGTACCAGGCCGCGATCACGCTGACGGTCTCGACCGGCGACTTCGATGGCGTGACCGATCTGCTCGAGCTCGGCGCGCAGGCCGGCGCGACCCAGATGTCGACGCGCTTCCGCACGCGCGACGTCACCGGGCTGAAGGCGAAGGTCCGCGATCAGGCGCTCGCGGCCGTGAAGGCCAAGGCGACGCAGACCAGCTCGGGCCTCGGCGTCACGCTCGGCAAGATCGTCTCGATCAGCGAGGACGTCGGCGGCCCGTGGGGCTGGGGCGGCAACACGACCGCGAACGTCCAGAGCTATCAGCCAGCACCGGCGTCGAGCTCGCTGTCACCCGACGCCACCGAGCTGACGCTCACGGTGACCGTCGGCTACGAGCTGGCGCCGACCTGATCAGACCGTCGGGCGAACGCTCTTGCCGACCAGCTTCGCCGGATCGACCAGGTGCGGGTTGGTCGAGTGGTTCTGCGCCAGGATCTCGTACGCCTCGCCGGCGCGATCGCCTGCCTGGACGACGACGACGGTGCGGCCGGCCTTGAACTGCTCGTCGTAGTACGTCGCCTCGTCGTCGGTGACGCCGAGGCCGGTGAGCGCGCCGACCATGACGCCCGCCGCGGCGCCGCTCGCGGCGCTCGCCGCGATCGCGGCGAAGATGCCACCGGCGATCACCGGGCCGATCGCCGGCAGGATGCCCGCCGCGATGCCGAGCGCCCACAGCGCGCCACCGCCCGCGCCCGCCGCGGCGCCGATCGCCGCGCCGGTGCCGGACTTGTTGCCGTGCATGTCCTTGAAGGACTTCACCTCGGGGTCGCCATGCTTGTCATGGCTGAGGACGCCGACCTTCTTGTCGGAGAACTTCGCGTCGCGCAGCTGATCGATCGCGCGGTGCGCGTCGCCGAGGGAGTGGAAGACACCGATCATCACGCGCTCTTGCTTGGTACCCATGGCTGTTTCTCCTGGTTGCGTTCCGCGTGCTGACCGAGCACAGCGCGTGCCACTGCCGAACCGCGCGGCGCGCGGGCGGCACGACGAGTGCACTGCACCGGTTGACTGCAACCAGGAGGCAACGCCATGTCATTCGTCTACGCCCTCATCATCGGACTCTTCGTCGGCGCGCTCGCCAAGCTCATCATGCCCGGCAAGGATCCCGGCGGTATCTTCGTCACGGCGCTGCTCGGCGTCGCGGGCTCGATGATCGCGCTGTTCATCGGACGCGCCGCAGGCTGGTACCCGAACAACAACCAGGGGCCCGGCATCATCGCGTCCATCATCGGCGCGGTGATTGTCCTCGCAGGTTACCGGGTCATCGTGGGTCGCCGGGTGACGTGATCGAGCGGCGACGCGCGCACTGTGGCGCAGGCGCTCGCGCCGCCCGCCCTCACTCAGCGGCGCGCGACGGGCGCGCGTGACGCGTCGGGACCGACGAGCCCCGCCATCCAGCCCGCAACCGCGGCCTTCGCGAGGCGCATCGCGATGCCGCCGAGCATCGCGCCGACGGCGCCGGGCGCGGTCCGGCGCGCGCCGAAGCGGATCGAGCCGAGCACCAGGCCCGCGGCGATACCGACGCCGGCGGTCGCCAGCGGGTGCTTGCGCATGAGCGCGGGGAGATTGAGCGCCTCCCGGGTGTGCTCGACGCGCCGGGTCACCTCGCGCACGCGCGCGAGCAACCGGCCCCGCGCGGCGACGAGCTTGCCCTCGACCTCCCGCGCCTGCACCACGAGGGAAGTCGACGGTTCAACCGGTTCGCCATTGCTCGGATCGCCCATGGTCACGACAACAGCAAGGCCCATGCCGGCGGCACGCGGCTTGCTGCTCTCGCTGGTCATGTCCAGGTCTGACGACGAGCGCGCGGTTCGCGACGAGTCCACGCTCGATCTGCTCGGCGGGGTCCTGACCGACGCCGCCGACCTGGTCGCGGCGCACGGCGAGCGGATCAAGCTCGAGGTGCGCGTCGAGGTGCGGGCGCTCCAGCAGACGATCATCGTCACCGGCATCGCGATCGCCACCGTGGTGCTCGCCGGGCTGATGCTCGCCGAGGCCGCAGCCCTCGGCCTCACCGCGGCGACCGGGCTGCCGCTCTGGCTCGGCCACGCCGCGCTCGGGGTCGCGCTCGCGATCACCGGCGCGGTGCTCTACCGCCAGCGCGCGCCGAGCGTGGACCTCGTGCCCAGCGACGCGATCGCCGAGGTCAAGCGGGACGTCGCGCGCATCGCCACGGCGGCGACGCGGTAACCCCGGGTTCGCCGTTTTCTTGCGGTCGGGCCGGCGAGGATCGGATCATTACCCGCGATGGACAAGCAGCTCCTCATCGACCAGCTGGCGAAGCGCATCGAGACGTCCGCGCGCGCCGCGCTCGACGCGTCCGAGGCGGCCGCGGTCGAGGCCAAGGACGGCGCGACGCCCGCCGAGAAGCGCGAGGACGCGCGCGCCGCCGTGGAGCTGGGCACGCTCGGGCGGGCTCAGGATCAGCGCGCCCGGCGCGCGCTCGCCGAGCTCGACACGCTCAAGACCTTCCGGCCCACGCCCGCGCGGACCGGCGCGGCGGTCGCGCTGGGCGCGCTGGTCGAGATCGAGGATTGCGACAGCGGCGAGGGCCGCACGTTCTTCCTCGCCCCGGTCGGCGCGGGCGTCACGCTCACCGGCCCCGACGGCGATGGTTTCCTGTCGGTCGTCACGCCGGCGTCGCCGATCGGCAAGGCCGTGCTCGGCAAGAAGGTCGGCGAGATCGTCGACGTCACCGTCGAGGGCGATCCGCGCGAGTGGACGATCACCTGGGTCGGCTAGCGACCGCGCCGCGATCTCGTTCGCGTCAGTTCGCGGAATCCGCGATCCACGCGCGCAGCGCCTCGACGGCAGCCGTGCGCACGCGCGCCTTCTCCTCGACGCGCCCGATCGCGACCGGGTCGTTGCCCATGCCGCGGCGCGCGCGCTCGGGGGCGCCGCGGAAGTTCTCGGCGAGCGAGGCCAGCGCCTCGCCGATGCCGGGCACCGCGCGCGCCGCCTCGACCGGCGTCGCCGCGACCGCGAGGCGATCGAGCACCTGGCGCCACTGGTCGTAGCTCTTGCCGGTGCGGCTGGCGAAGCCGCGCTTCACCATCGGCCGGATCAGGAACGGCATCGCCGCGAGCTCGGTCTCCGCGTCGTCGACGGCCGCGCGCACCGCGCGGACCAGCGCCGCGCCCTCGCTCACGCCCGGGCCCGCAGCTCGGTGACGACCTTCTCGATCGCACCCTTCGCGTCACCGAACAGCATCTTGGTGTTCGGCTTGTAGAACAGCGGGTTGTCGATGCCGGCGTAGCCCGCGGCGCGGCTGCGCTTGTTCACGACCACGAGCTTCGACTTCCACACCTGGAGCACCGGCATGCCCGCGATCGGGCTGGTCGGATCGTCCTCGGCGGCCGGGTTCACGATGTCGTTGGCGCCGATGACGATCACCACGTCGGTCGCCGGCAGGTCGTCGTTGATCTCGTCCATCTCGAGGACGATGTCGTAGGGCACGTTGGCCTCGGCCATGAGCACGTTCATGTGGCCGGGCAGGCGCCCCGCCACCGGGTGGATCGCGAACCGCACCAGCTTGCCCTTGGCGCGCAGGAGCTCGCACAGCTCGCGGACCGCGTGCTGCGCGCGGGACACCGCCATGCCGTAGCCCGGCACGATCACCACGCTCGCCGACTCGAGCAGCGTGGTCGCGAGCCCGGCGTTGTCGATCTCCTGGACCTCGCCCTGCGGCGCCGCGGGCGCGCCGGCCGCCGCCTTCGGCGGATCGGCGCCGAAGCCGCCGAAGATCACGTTCCAGATCGAGCGGTTCATCGCCTTGCACATGATGTACGAGAGGATCGCGCCCGAGCTGCCGACCAGCGCGCCGGTCACGATCAGCAGGTTGTTCTTCAACATGAAGCCGGCGGCGGCGGCGGTCCATCCCGAGTAGCTGTTGAGCATCGAGACGACCACCGGCATGTCGGCGCCGCCGATCGCGGCGACCAGGTGCACGCCGAGCACGCACGCGATCGCCGAGCCGACGAGCAGCGGCCAGAGCGCGCCGCTGTCGACGTAGAGGTAGCCCATCGCGACGCTGCCGAGCAGCATCGACAGGTTGAACAGGTGGCGCGCCGGCAGGAGCATCGGCTTGCCGCTGACCGAGCCGCGCAGCTTCAGGAACGCGAGGATCGAGCCGGTACAGGTCAGCGCGCCGATCAGCACGTCGACGAACACCTCGACGTGCTCGATCGCGTGGCCGCCGCCCGGGCCCGCGTGTAGCTGCACCGAGAAGCCGACCAGCACCGCGGCCAGGCCGACGAAGCTGTGGAGCAGCGCGACCAGCTCGGGCATCTGGGTCATGCCGACCCGCGCCGCGAGCACGCCGCCGAGGGCGCCGCCGCCGACGATCGCGGCGATCACGAGCGGGTGCGGCGAGAGCCCCGGGATCGTCAGCGTCGCGCCGATCGCGATCGCCATGCCGACCATGCCGAAGACGTTGCCGCGCCGGGCGCTCTCCTGGTTCGACAGCCCGCGCAGGCTGAGGATGAAGAGCACCGCAGCGATGAGGAGCGCGAACGTGATGATGGGAAGTTCGGTCACGGTTACTTCCTGAACATCGCGAGCATGCGCCGCGTGACCCAGAACCCGCCGACGATGTTGATCGTGGCGAACAGGATCGCGGCGATCCCGACGATCGCGGCGGTATCGAGCGAGCCGCTACCACCGAGCAGGCCGCCCACGACGATGATGCCGCTGATCGCGTTGGTGACGCTCATCAGCGGGGTGTGCAACGCGGGGGTGACGTTCCAGACCACCTGCCAGCCCACGAACACGGCGAGCACGAACACGGTGAGGCGCTGGAGCAGATCGTTGGTGTCGGGCGACATGTCCTTCGCGCTGACGCCGTAGCGCAGCCCGAGGAACGCGCCGACGAACGCGATCAGCGCCGCGACCAGGATCTGGCCGTTCATCGGCTTGGCGGGCGCGCCGCCGTGGCCGTGCGACTTCTTCGGCGCGGGCGCGGCCGCGGGCGCCGGCTTCGGCGCCTCGACCGGCTTCGGCGCGGCCGCGGCCTTCGCGTCGGGCTTGGCGTCCCCCTTGGCGTCCGGCTTCGGCTCCGGCTTCGGCGGCGGCCAGCGCTTCTCGCCGCCCTCGAGCACCAGCGCGCCGCGCACGATCTCGTTGCTGTGATCGAACGCGAACTTCGCGGCGCCGCCCATCTCGTCGAGCAGGTGCCAGATGTTGGTGCCGTACAGATCCGAGGCGACGTTCGCCATGCGGCTCGGCATGTCGGTGTAGCCGAGGATCGTGACGCCCTTGTGCACGACCGCCTCGCCGGCGCGCGTGCACTCGCAGTTGCCGCCGGCCTCGGCCGCGAGATCGACGATCACCGAGCCCGGCTTCATCGACTCGACCATGTCGGTCAGCCACAGCTTGGGCGCCGGCTTGCCGGGGATCAGCGCGGTCGTGATGACGATGTTCACGTCCTTCGCCTGGGCGCGGAACAGCGCCATCTCGGCGTCGATGAACTCCTTCGACATCTCCTTGGCGTAGCCGCCCTGGCCCTCGCCCGACTCGGCGACGGTCACGGTCAGGAACTCGCCACCGAGGCTGGTGATCTGCTCGGCGACCGACGGCCGGACATCGAACGCGCGGACGATCGCGCCGAGGCTCTTGGCCGCCGCGATCGCCGCGAGGCCCGCGACGCCGGCGCCGATGATCAGCACCTTCGCCGGCGGCACCTTGCCCGCGGCGGTGAACTGCCCGGTGAAGAAGCTGCCGAACTTGTTGGCGGCCTCGACCACCGCGCGGTAGCCGGCGATGTTGGCCATCGACGACAGCGCGTCGACCTTCTGCGCGCGGCTGATCCGCGGGATGCAGTCCATCGCGAGCAGGTTGATCTTGCGCGCCGCGAGGCGCGCGACCAGCTCGGGGTTCTGCGCCGGGAACACGAACGAGATGAGCGTCGTGCCCTCGCGGAGCAGCGTCGCCTCGTCGGTGCCATCGGCGCGGACCTCGGGGGCTCGCACCTTGACGACCACGTCGGCCGAGCCCCACGCCGTGGGCGTGTCGACGACGACCGCGCCGGCCGCCTCGTAATCGCGATCCGGAAAGCTGGCGGCCTCGCCGGCGCTGCGCTCGACGATGACCTCCCAGCCCGCCTTGATCAACCTCGCCGCGGTGGCCGGCGCAACCGCGACCCGGCGTTCTTCGGGTCGCGTCTCCTTGACGATTGCCAGCTTCATGATGCGCCCGACGGGGGCGGGGCGACGATGCCAAGCCGGGCCGGCGGTCGCAAGGGCCGGGGCCAGCGGGTTCGCGGTTCAGTGCGTTCCGCGCGGCGGAACCGCGGTGTGCGCGCACCGGGACACCGCTGGATTCGCGCATCCCCTGCGCGATCGCCAGGGGGTTGCGCGCTACCCTGCGAGCGGTGCGCGATGCCCTGCGATCCGGCGCGGTGCTCGCGTGCGACGGCGAGCGCGTGGTCGCGCTCGACGATCGGCACGGGCATCGGCTGGCGGAGCTGCGCTGGACCGGCGCATCCGCCGCGCTGATCGTGCCCGTCGCGCCCGCGATCGGCGACCACGACACCGTCGAGATCGCGGCCGAGACCGAACCGCATCCGGTGCTCGGCCCGGTCCACGCGATCCGCCGCGGCGGCGCGACCCTCGCGGTGGTCAGCGCGATCGACTGGCGCGCGCCGCGCGCGATCCCCGCGATCGATCGACCGGCGGCGCTGCCGCGCGGCACCGGCGCGATCATCCTCGACATGATCGCCTTCGCGGCGGCGCACGCCGGCGTCGCGCCCTTGCGCTACCTCGGGCCCTACCCGACCCGCGCGCTGTGGACCGCGCTCACCGCGTGCTTCACCGCGACCGGCGACGAGGACGCGTTCGCGGCCGGCGCGCCGGTGAGCTTCGCGCCCGCGCCGTTCGCGCGCCACTGGCAGGGCGCGCGCGTCGCCGTCGATCTGCGCACGACGCTCGAGCGCGCGGCGATCGATGGCCGGGTGTACGGCCGCGGCGCGCATCGCCTGGTCGAGGAAGGCCCGCACCACCACGCCGCGCTGTGGATCGGCGATGCCGCGTACGCGCGGGTCGCGACCTTCGCCGCCGATGGCGCGCTCGTCGACGGACCACACGCCCCACCGTCGCTGGCGTCACCCGTGATCGGCCAGCGCTTCCCGCCGGCGATGGTGCGCGCGCTCGCGGCGCTGTGCGCCGACACCGCCGCGCCCGCGCTGGCCCCGGCGATCACCGCGGTCCTCGAGGAGCGCGCGCTCGCGTGGGCCGACACCGGCCTCGATCTGGTCCGCGCCCTCCCCGGCGCGATCGCGGTGCACGCCGCGCTCTGGGATCGGCTCGCGCCGCGCGGTCTGGCCAGGGTCGCCGCCGCGCTGGCCGAGGCGCTGTCGCCGGTCGCGCGGGCCCTGGCGCAGGAGCGGCTCGCGACGATCCTGGAGTAGCTGGCCCCCGATCCGGGCCCTCAGCCCCGGCGATCGCACGGCCAACCCATCGGATCTGCAATCGCCGTCCAAGGTCCGGGACTTGCAAAGTTCCAGGTCGAATGTACGGCCGGACGCTGAAGCTACTCGCGATGACCTGGTTCATCGCCTCCGGGGCGGCGGGCTGCGGGTTCGCGTCCCCCGGCTATGACGGCACCTCCTACGCGTGCGCCGCGACCGCGCCACTCTGCCCGCCAGGGTTCACCTGCGAGGGCGGACAGTGCCGGCAGGGCGACATCGCCCCGGACCCTCCCGACGCTCCGCTCGCGCCGCCCGCCTTCGACGCCACCATCACCGTGCCGGACGCCGCGCCGCCGGTCACCGCGACGTTCGGCGAGCGGCCCGACGCCGATCATCAGAACGTCACGATCGACACGACGATCACCGACGCCGACCCGACCGCGAACGATGGCGCCAGCGAGCGCGACGCGATCGACGCCTCGCCGATCGCGTCGACCCTGATGCGGTTCGATCTGCGCGCGATCCCGCCCGGCGCGATCGTCACGGCCGCGAGCCTCGACGTCGTGGTGAACGACCCGATCGAGTCCGGCACCTTCCGCCTGCTGCCGCTGACCGAGGCGTGGACCGAGGACGGCGCGACCTTCCTCGAGCGCAAGGCCGGCGTGCTGTGGACCGCGCCCGGCGCGCTGACGCCCTCGTCGGATCCGACGCGCGTGCTCGGCGAGATCGCCGCGCGCGCGATCGAGCCGATCACGATCACGCTCGATCCCGCGGTGGTCCAGGCCTGGGTGACCGCGCCCGCGGCGAACGATGGCTTCGTGTGGATCAGCACGTCGCCCGACGGGCGCGGCGGGCAGATCCGCTCGCGCGAGTACACCGACGCGACGTTGCGCCCGCTCCTGCGCGTCACGTATCAGCCGTGAGCGCGCCGACCGCTCAGGACAGCGCGGCGTCGCGCCCGATGAGCACGTCGGGATCTGCGACGTCGATCTCGTAGCGCCAGGTGCCGCGCCGGGTCGGCTCGTCGAGCGCGACGTGCAGCCGCGCGAGGTAGTCCTCGCGCGACACCTCGTACGCGCCGAACCGCGACAGGTGATCGGTGTGCACCTGGCAGTCGATCAGGTCGATCGACCAGGCCGCGAGCTGGCGCACCGACGCGACGAACGCGATCTTCGAGGCGTCATCCGCGCGCGTGAACATCGACTCGCCGAAGAACGCGCCGCCGAGCGAGACGCCGTAGAGGCCGCCGACGAGCTCGTCGCCGCGCCAGGCCTCGAACGAGTGCGCGAACCCGAGCTCGTGCAACCGGCGATAGGCCGCAACCATATCGGGGACCAGCCACGTGCCGAGCTGATCCGGACGGGGGGTCGCCGCGCACCCCCCCAGGACCTCGTCGAAGGCGGTGTCGATCCGCAGCTCGTAGGGCCGCTTGCGCATCGTCTTGCGCAGGCTGCGGTTGATCGTCAGATCCGCGGGCGTCATCACCATGCGCGGATCCGGCGAGTGCCACAGGATCGGAGTCTGTCGGCTGTACCAGGGGAAGATTCCCTGGCTGTAGGCGAGCACCAGCCTCTCGGGCGAGAGATCGCCACCAACGGCCAGCAACCCATCTTCAGCCAGGTGCACGGGTGGAAACACCAGGCGATCGTCGAGCCGGTAGACCGGCATGTGGCGCGCAGCATATCGCAAGCCGCGCAGCACCGCGGCGGCGCGAGACGATCTTGCCACCGCGCGCGTGCGATCGATTCGTACGCGCGGTGCAAGTCGCGCATGCCAGTCGCGATCGCTGGCAAACGCCGGCCAGGACCGGCGAAGCCGAGGGCGCGCGGGCAGGTTCACCGGTCGATCGACGAAGCTCGTCCGATGACCCGGATCGCGATCCTCCTGGCGTGCGTGCTCGCGGGCTGCGGCAACCCCTCGGGCGGCGAGGTCCCGCCCGGGCAAGCCCCGACCATCACTGCGTTCACCGCGACGCCCGGGACGATCACCGCGGGCGCGTCGACCACGCTGGCGTGGACGGTCAGCGGCGCGACCGCGCTCCGGCTCGACGGCATCGGCGCGGTGACCGGCACCAGCACGACGCTCGCGCCGACCGCGACCACGACCTATCACCTCGTCGCCGAGAACGACGCCGGCGCGGCCACCGCCGACGCGACGGTGATCGTGAACCCGGAGCCCGGCACCGAGGCCACCGATCATCCGCGGCTGTGGATCCGCAGCGCCGATCTGCCGCGCCTGCGCGGCTGGGCGGTCGCGCAGAACCCGACGTGGCTCGATCTGCAGCGGCTCGCGACCCGCGCGAAGGACGACATGGACGCCGGCCACGTCGCCGAGGACGACGGCAGCGCGCACTACGTCTCGTACCCGACCGAGACCTACGCCCAGCTGTTCGCGTTCATGTCGCTGGTCGATCCCGACGCGACCGCGCGCGCCGACTGGGCCAGCCGCGCGCGCGCGCTGCTCATGCACGCGGTCGGTGAGGCCGCGAAGGGCCTCGCCCCGGGCCAGCCGTTCCGCGATCCCGATTTTGCGATCAACGATCGCTCGCGCTGGAACGGCGAGGGCTTCCCGCTGACCGTCGACTGGATCTACGGATCGCTGTCGGCCGCCGACAAGGCCCAGATCCGCGGCGTGTTCCTGGGCTGGATCGATCAGGACATCCATGACAGCTACAACCGGCCGGTCCCCGAGGACGTCACCTACGATCCGATCCTCGTCGCCGATCGCGCGCAGGTGCGCTGGGCCGGCAACAACTACGCGACCGCGCACATGCGCAACATCGGGCTGATGGCGATGGCGCTCGACGCCGCCGACGACCCGGGCGACGCGCTGCGCGGTCGCCTCGACAACGCGATCGGCGCGTGGCTCTACAAGGTCGACGAGCTCCTGCGCACCGACGCCGCCGGCGGCCTGTCGCCCGAGGGCTTCGAGTACGGGCCGCAGTCGCTGGGCTACGTCGCGCAGTTCCTGCTCGCGCTCCGCACCGCCGGCAAGGACGATCCCGCGCGCTGGCACGACCTCGCCGGCGTGCAGCTGTCGGCGAACCCGTTCTGGGCCCAGGTCGTGCCGGCCTACGTCAACTCGCTGTCGCCGGTGCCGATCACCCACGACTACCGCGGCCCGCTCTACGAGTGCGCGTGGTACGGCGACGGCCAGCACACCCAGGCGCCGGACTTCATCGAGACCTTCGGCCCGCTCGCGATCTACGCCCAGCTCACCGGCAACGCCGCGGGCGCTGCGCAGATCGCGTGGATCCAGACCCACCAGGCGCCGGGCGGCGCGGAGGGTCTCGCCGATCGCGTCGGCAAGACCGAGGCGTTCAGCGCCTCGATCCTCTACTTCCTGACCCTCGATCCCGCGGTCGCGCCGATCGATCCTCACGCGACCGCGCCGACCCGCCACGTGGCGCCGGGCATCGGGCGCGTGCTGGCGCGCACCGCCTGGACCGACGACGCGAGCTGGTTCACGTGGTCGCTGGGCTGGCAGGGCATCGATCACCAGGACGGCGACGGCAACGCGTTCGAGCTGTACCGCCACGGCGAGTTCCTCACCAAGAAGCGGATCGGCTACGGCTACGGCTACGAGACCAGCGACAACAGCAACACGCTGGCGATCGAGAACGATCCGCCGGACCACATGGACTACCGGGCGCTGCTCTGGCAGCGCGGCTCGCAGTGGCCCGGCGACAACGACGGCGATCCGACGATCGTCGCGCTCTCGACCGGCGATCCGCGGTTCGTGGCGGCGACCGGCGACGCGACGACGCTCTACGACAGCGCCCACGAGCTGTCGCAGGACGTGCAGCACGCGAGCCGATCGATCGTGTGGCTCGCGCCCGATCACGTCGTGATCTACGACCGCGCGACCACCGGCAAGGCCGATCGCTTCAAGCGCTTCTGGATGGGCACGCCCGCCCTGGCCACGGTCGCGGGCGCGCGCGCGACGATGCTCTCGCCGGGCGGGCAGCAGCTGTTCGTCACCTCGCTGCTGCCGACCACCGCGGTGGTGACGGCCCAGGCCTGGCCTGACGAGGACGACGTCGCCGGCGGCACGCCCGCGGAGTTCGAGGCGATGCGCTACCGGATCGCGATCGAGGATCCGGCGAAGCCCGCCGACGTGCGCTTCCTGACCGTGGTGCAGGGCGCGGACGCCGGCGCCGCGGCGTCACCGACCGCGCGGATCGCGAGCACCGTGGGCACGCCCTACGCTGGCGCGCGGGTCGGCACCACCGCGGTCCTGTTCAAGGTCAACCTCGCCGACGCGTTCACGTCGACCACCTACACCGTCGCCGGCGCGACCACGCACCTGGTCACCGGGCTCGCGCCGCAGAGCGGCTACACCGTGACCCGCAGCGGCGATACGGTCACGGTGACCGCCGGCGGCTCGTCGATGGCCGACGCCGGGGGCGTGCTGGTGTTCTGATTCCGTCACAACCGGCTCGGCCTGCCTCCACCCTGCGAGGCCGAGATGAGCACCCCCTACCAGCAAGTCCAGTGTCCCCGTTGCCACGCTGCGGCGTGGGCGCTCCCCGATCAGGCCGTGCCGTGCCAGGCATGCGGTTCGCCGGTGCCGCCGACCCAGCCGGTCGCCGCGCCGATGCCGTTCGGCGGCGCACCCGCGCCGTGGGGCACGCCGCCGCCCGCGTCGGCCGCGCCCGGCGCGCCAAACGCCTGGGGCCAGGCCCCGGCGGCCACGCCGCTCAACAACAACGGCGGCCCGGCGCACCTGCAGCAGCCGCAGGGCAGCATCAAGATCCCCGGCCTGCCCGGCGCGTTCGGCAAGATCAACCTCGGCGGCTCGAACATCAAGTTCAAGATCATCGGCGGCGTGGTGCTCGCGATCGCCCTCGGCATCGCCGGTGTCTTCGTGAAGATGAAGATGAAGGGCACGCCCAAGGGCGTCATCTCGATGTCGACCCTCGGCCTCGACGCCGCGCACGCCGATCCCGACGTGATGATCACGGCGCTCGCGGGCCCGGCCAAGGCCTGGAAGAAGGACGCGGTGTGGTGGTCGATCAACGTCCTCGGCCTGCGCGCCGACGGCACGGTCGATCTCACCGCCGGCGGTGTCGCCCAGGTCGCCTACGCATCGCCGTCGGCAGCGGGCTCGCACGCCAAGAAGACGCGCGACGACTCGGTCACGGAGTTCAACGTGACCGAGCAGGGCGCGCGGACCTCGAACCAGCTCATCGGCTTCACCGAGGTGATCGAGAACTTCGAGGGCCCCGATCTACCGAAGTGCTCGGTCAAGCAGGTCGCCGCGATCCTCGCCAAGCGGGGCCTGTCGGGGACCAAGACCGTCCACCTCAACTTCGATCTGCAGTTCTCCAGCATGGTCGGCGCCGAGGCGTGGCACGTGCTCGGCGATGATCCGCAGCTCAACCTGTGGATCAGCACCGCGGACTGCTCGATCGTGAAGAGCTGAGCGGGATCAGCGCAGGCACGGCCTGCGCTCAGCGGCAGATCCGCATCCGCCGGGTCATCGGGAGCACGGGCGCGGAGCTCGGCGGCACGGGCGGCACCGCGAACGGCGCGGCCACCGCGGGGCGCCCCAGCAGGTAGCCCTGCGCGAGGTCGCAGCCGATCGCCGTGAGGAAGGCCAGCTGCTCGACGGTCTCGACGCCCTCGGCGACGACCTCGAGCCCGAGGTGGTGCCCGAGGGTGACGATCGCGCGCGTCACCGTCGCCCGCTCTTCGTCGAGGGTAACGTTGTCGACGAACGAGCGGTCGATCTTCAGCGCGTCGATGGCGAACCGGGTCAGGTACGCCAGCGACGAATAGCCGGTCCCGAAATCGTCGATCGCGAGCCGCACCCCCATGGCGCGCAGCTCGCTCAACACCGCGGCCGTCCGGGCGACGTCGTTCATCAGCGTGCTCTCGGTGATCTCGAGCTCGAGGCACGGCGGCGGCAGCTGATGGCGCGCCAGGCACTTGCCCACGCAGTCGACGAGCCCGGCCCGCTCGAGCTGCCGCGCGGACAGGTTGACCGCCATGCGCAGGCTGGTGTGGCCGTCGGCCCTCCAGGCGGCGAGCTGCGCACACGCGCGCTCGAGGACCCAGGCCCCGACCGCGACGATCAGCCCGTTCTCCTCGAGCATCGGCACGAACGTCACCGGCGAGACGTCCTCGCCGCTGGCGCGGCGCCAGCGCAGGAGCGCCTCGAACGCGACCAGGCGGCGGTCCTCGAGCGCGTACTGCGGCTGGAAGTGCAGCGAGAACTCGTCGCGCTCGAGCGCGTGCTGCACCTCGGCGACGAGCGCCAGCCGCTCCTGGGCCGCGGCGGTCGAGGCGCCGTAGACCTGGACGTTGTCGCGACCGCAGGTCTTGGCGAGGTACATCGCCGAGTCCGCGGCCTTGAGCAGATCGTCGACCGTGCCGGTGACATCGGGATAGCAGGCGACCCCGATGCTCGCGGTCACCACGAGCGCGCGGTCCGCGACATGGATCGGGCGCGCCAGCGCGCGCACGATGCGGTCCGCGACCTCCACCGGCCGCGACGTGCGATCGAGGTCATCGAGGAACACCGCGAACTCGTCGCCGCCGACGCGCGCGACGACGTCGCTCGACCGGACCAGCTCCTGCAT
>JAIOQA010000542.1 GCA_021413675.1 Deltaproteobacteria bacterium
GCTCGGCCGGCGTCGCGGCGCGCGGCGCTGCCAGCTCCGCCGGGCCGCCGAGGATCGCCTGGGTCAGCGCGCGCGCGACCGCGCCGCCCGCGGCGACGAAGATCCGGGCCGCGCCGAGCCCGCGCACCGCGACCACGATCGTCGTCGGATCGGCGAGCGCGGCCGCCACCTCGGCCGGGCCGAGCGCGATCGCCGCGGTCGCGCGCACCGCGATCGCGCCCTTGCCGGTCGCGATCTCCGCCGCCGGGCCCGGCAGCCACGGCGCGACCGCCCGCACCGCCCGCGCCGCGCGGCGATCGACCCGCGGCAGCGCCGACCACGGGAACATCTCGACCTTCACGCCGCCATCATCGCCGAAAAGTTGGCCCGGCCGCACGGTCGAGTACGCTCATATCCTACATCGACGTACCATCGAGTCGTCGGGGAGCTCCACATGCAGGATCGTCGCGTCGGTTTCCGCATCCCGTTCGAGGTGATGTTCACGTCGTACGTCCGCGACCGCCCGGTCCGCGCGCTGTCCGCGGACCTCTCGGACACCGGCATCGGCCTCGCGACGGTCGCGGGCCGCGCCCCCGAGCCCGGCGGCGTGGTCGGCGTCGAGCTCGAGCTGCCCGGCGCCGGCGACTCGATCTGGGCGCGCGGCGAGGTCTGCCACGCGCGGCCCGGCGATCTCGCGTCGGGGCTGGGCGTGCGGTTCGTCGCGATGGCCCGCGCCCACGCGCGCCTGCTCCGCGACTACGTCATCGAGAGCCGCCGCTCGCACCTCGGCGGACTGCTCGCGCGCATCCGCGCCTGACACTCGCGCGCGCGGATCGGCGCAAGCGCGGCGCGATCTCGCGCGTTATAGTTGCCGACGGATGCGCCGCAAGACCTTGCTCGTCGCCGCGCTCGCCGCGGTCGCTGGAACTGCCGCCCCGGTCCTGGCCCAGCCGGCCGACGACTGGGAGGTGACCCGCGATCCCTTCGATCGCACGGTCATCGCCCGCTACAAGGCGATCCTCGCCCGGAACCCGCACGACGCCGGCGCGCTCGCCAAGCTGCTCGAGCTGTACCGGCGCTACCGCACCGTCGACCTGCTCAAGAGCGAGTACCAGAAGGTGCTCGACAAGACGCCCGACGACGGCGCGTCGCTCGTGATCATGGCGCGGCTGGCGCGCAGCACCAACGACCTCGCCGGCGCCGCGGCGCTCTGGGAGAAGGCCGCCGCCGCGCGCCCCACCGACGGCGTGGTCGCGATCGAGCTCGGCGAGTACTACGGCAACACCGGCAAGAGCGCCGAGGCCAAGGCGGCCTACGAGAAGGCGCTGGCCAGCGCCAACCTCGGCAAGGCCGACAAGGCCCGGGCGCTGCGCGCGCTCGCGAACCTCGCGCTCGCCGCCGGCGACATCGACGGCGCGCGCGCGCTGTTCGACACGATGATCGCCATCGATCCGCGCGACGTGCAGCTGCGGCTCGAGCTCGGCGACTCGCTCGCCCAGGCCGGCAAGCGCGCCGAGGCCATCGCGGTCTACCGCGACGCCGAGAAGATGCTGGGCGCCGATCCGGCGCGCAAGGTCGAGGTCGTCTCGCGCATCGGCCAGACCCTCGAGGCCAAGGGCGACGACGACCTCGCGGTCGCCGAGTACAAGCGCGCGATCGCGCTGGCGCCCAAGGGCTACTACATCGAGAACGAGCTGACCGCGCGGATCATCGACATCTACCGGCGCAAGCAGCAGCTGCCCGAGCTGCTCGCCGCCTACGAGAAGCAGTGGTCGGTGGGCAGCCGCGGGTTCTTCGAGTGGGACACGCTCGCGCGGCTCTACGAGGAGACCGGCCAGCAGGACAAGGCGGTCGCGGCCTACGAGAAGGCGGTCACGCGCTCGCCCTACGAGCTCGAGACCCAGCGCCGGCTCATCCAGCTGCTCGAGAACGTCGGCAAGGACGACCAGGCGCTCAAGCAGCTCGAGAAGGTCGCGTCGGTCGCGCCCGGCGAGGCCCGCTTCCAGCTCGAGCTGGCCGAGCGCTACTGGCGCAAGGATCAGCAGCCCAAGGCGCTCGCGACCCTCGCGAAGGTGGTCGAGCGGTTCCCGGGCGACGCCGGCGTGCAGTCCGCGGTCGCCGATCTCTACACGCGCTGGGGCAAGGACAACCTCGCGCTCGCGGCCTACGAGCGGCTCGCGACCCTCGAGCCCGACGATCCGGGCCACCTCGTCACGCTCGGCGAGCAGTACTTCACGCGCGGCGACAAGGCCAAGGCGCTCGCGACCTGGAAGCGGATCGCGGCCTCGGGCAAGGCGATCGGCTTCAGCAAGCTCGGCGAGGTCATGTCGGAGCACGGCATGACCGCCGACGCGCTCGCGAACTTCGCCAAGGCGATCAAGCTCGAGCCGCAGAACCCGGCGCACTACCGCGGCCGCGCCCAGGTCTACGAGTCGACCAAGAACTTCGCCGACGCCGTCACCGACTGGCAGAAGGTGCTGTCCCTGGTCGGCGCGAAGGCGACCGATCGCGCCGCGCGCCGCGACGCGCGCCGGCGGATGGTCGCGGTGCTGGTGCGCTGGGGCCAGCGCGAGGCCGAGTTCCGCAGCCAGTGGCAGGTCGCGTTCAAGAAGACCCCGCCGGACCCCGACGCCGGCTACTTCCTCGTCGAGTACTACGCCAAGCGGCCGCAGGCCGGCGAGCCGCTGGCGACGCTCACCAAGCTCCACCAGGTCGCGCCCGACGATCAGGAGGTCACGCTCGATCTGGTCAAGGCCCACCGCCAGGCCCAGGCCTACGACACCGCGATCGCGCTCCTGCTCGAGCTCGCCAAGCAGGTGCCGTCGCGCGAGCGCGAGGTGTTCACGCAGATCGCGTCGATCAAGGCCGAGCAGCGCAAGGACGACGAGGCGATCGAGTGGTCGCAGAAGGCGCTGGCCAAGAGCCCGAACGATCCGGTCGCGTACCAGCAGATGGCCGAGCGCTTCGTCGAGATGCAGAAGCTGCCCGACGCGATCCTCGCCTACCGCAAGTCGATCGAGCTCGACGCGCGCAACTGGAAGGCGTACTTCGCGCTCGGCGCGCTCTTGATCCACACCGACGAGCCGGCCAAGGCCGCGGAGCTCTACCGCGCGATCCTCAACCGCTCGACCGACGACGACATCCTCGCGACCGCGGGCAAGAGCGCGATCGAGCTCGAGGAGATGACCGGCAGCCTCGGCGAGCTCGAGAAGGTCGTCGCGCCGCTGTCGTTCACGATGGCGCACAAGCCGGTCTACCGGCGCGTGCTGGTCGAGCTGTTCCTGCGCTACGTGCCGCAGCTGGCGGCGCGCGCCCGGCGCGGGCCGCCCGAGATCCGCGCCGCCGCGCGCGCGGAGCTGACCCGGCTCGGACAGCACGGCATGCGGCCGCTGCTCGAGGCGCTGCACGACGAGAAGGACGTCAACCAGCAGCGGGTCGCGGTCACCGTGCTCGGCAACCTCGGCAACAAGGGCGCGGCCGCGCCGCTCATCCACCTGGCGAGCGAGAAGCCGCCCGCCGACCCCGACGCCGCGCGCCGCATCGGCACGCTCACCCAGACGCTCGACTGGGAGGTCCGCGTCGACGCGCTGGTCGCCGCCGGGCGGCTCGGCGACGCCAGCGTGCTGCCGCTGGTCACGCCGCTGACCAGCCACATCGAGGTCGCGATGCGCGAGGCGGCGATCTTCACCGCCGGCCGCACCGCCGATCACCGCGCGCTGCCGCTGCTCACCACCGCGCTCACCGATCGCCGCGAGTCGGTGCAGGCCCTCGCGTGCCTCGGGCTTGCCCAGAGCGACGATCCGAAGACCGTGCCGGTGATGGCCGGCGTGGTCGGCGATCGCAAGCGCCACGATCTCGTGCGCGCGGCCTGCGCGTTCGGCCTCGGCCACCGCAAGGCCGCGGGCGGGATCAGCGCGCTCACCACCGCGCTCGGCGACAACAGCGGCGAGGCCCAGCGGGTCTCGGCGTGGGCGCTCGGCCAGCTCGGTGACGCGCGCGCGCTCGCGCCGCTGGTCCGCGCCTACTTCGGCCGCGCCGACGGCCGCCGCGACGAGCTGGCCTGGGCGCTGGGCCGGCTCTCGAGCCCGGGCGCACTGGCGGCGCCCGATGGCTACGACTTCTCCGAGTACCCGGCGCGCGGCGGCAAGCTCCACACCGCGTCCTTGGTCGCCGACCTGCCCGGCCCGCTGACCGGCGCCATCACCGCGCCGCCGGTCGCGGTCGCGATCGCCCACCCCGACGACGTCATCGCGGGGCTGCGCGCCGCGCTCGGCGAGCACCGCGACGTGGTCGTGGTCGTGCTCGCGGACCTCGACGCCCGCGCCGGCGGCCTCGCGCTCGGCGGGCTCCTGCCGGCGACCCCGGACGCGACCACGACCCAGGCGCTCGACGCGATCGGCAAGGGCATCGCCGCCGACGTGCTGGCCCACGCCAAGGACCCCGATCCCAAGGTCCGCGCGCTGGTCGCGTCGGTCGGCGCCAAGATCGACGCCGCCGGCATCGACGCGGTGCTGCTCGCCGGGATCGTCGACGACGCGCCACAGGTGCGCGCCGCCGCGATGCAGGCCACGGTCGAGCTCCGCGCGCACCACGGCGCCACGCCCGCGCCGCTGCGCGCCGCGCTGGTCAAGGCGCTCGCCGCCCCGACCTGGGAGGACCGGCGCGCCGCCGCGACCGCGCTCGGCGGCCTCGGCCCTGACGCCGATGCCGCCGCGCTGACCAGGGCGCTCGCCGACGACACCGGCTACGTCCGCGAGGCCGCGGCCCTGGCGCTCGGCCGCCTCAAGGCCGCCACCGCCGTCGACGCGCTCCTGGCCGCCAGCAAGGACGACATGGTGCCGGTGCGCGCCGCCGTGGCCCGCGCGCTGGTCGCGATCGGCGATCCCAGGGCCCAGGCGCGGCTCCGCGAGCTCGCCGCCGATCCGGATCCAACGGTGGCGGCCGCGGCGCGCACGCCCTGATCGGTGGCGCGGCGGCGCCCGCGCGCAGGGGCCCGACGAAAAATCGGCCGTTCACCGGCCGGCAACGTGCGGATCTCGTCCCGCTTTTTGACCCCTCGTTTCGGGCCGGGATACACTCGCACCGGAATGGACGTCGGCCTGGTCTGCGACTCGTGCAGCGCGTTCTCACCGATGGGCGCGCAGCGGTGCCTGCGGTGTGGCGAGTCGCTGTCGCTCGACAAGCTGACCACCAAGGGTCCGCCATCGGCGCGCGCCGCCGTCGCCACCGCCAGTGATTCCACCGGGCGGACGCCGGTCCCCGTGCGACCGCCGGCGACCGCGCAGGGCGCCGCCCAGGGCGGGCTCGAGTGCCCGACCTGCGGCGCGATGGTCCCGGTCGGCCATCGCTTCTGCTTCTCGTGCGGCTCGCGCATGCCCGACGCGCCTGCGCCCGTCGAATCGTTCGAGGATCGCACCAGCGTCCGCCACCCGATCGCACCCGCACCCGCGCCGCGCCCGCACAAGCCGAACCGCTCGACGATGTTCTTCGGCGCGATCCAGGCCGCGCACGCCAAGCTCACGGTCATCCGCGGCGACGGCATGGACGGCGTCTCGTACACGCTCGCCGGCGAGGAGCACGTCGCCGGGCGCGGCGACGTCGCGCTGCCGTTCGCCGACGACCCGTACCTGTCGCCGCAGCACGCGAACTTCTTCTACCGCGACGGCAAGCTCGTGGTCCGCGACCTCGACTCGTTGAACGGCGTGTTCGTGCGGATCCACGGCAGCCTCGCGATCCCGTACGGCACCCGCTTCCTCGTCGGCGAGCAGATCCTCGAGGTCCAGCGCGGCTCGGATGCGCCCGCCGACACCGATCTGCCCAGCCCCGACGGCACGTACTTCTTCGCGAGCCCGCGTCGCGCCTCGAACCTGCGTCTGGTCCAGACGCTGCGCGGCGGCGACACGGCGCTCGCGCTGCGCGCCGCCAGCGACACGATCACGATCGGTCGCGAGGGCAACGATCTCGACTTCCCCGAGGACCCGTTCATCTCGGGCCACCACGCGCGCGTGTCGTGGGAGGGAGGCGCAGTCCTGCTCGCCGATCTGTCGTCGCGCAACGGCACGTTCGTCCGCATCGTCGGCGAGCACGTGCTCGATCACGGCGACTACGTCTTCATGGGCCAGGAGCTCCTGCGTGTGGAGATCGTATAGTCCGCGACCGGCGCGGTCACACACGCGCCCACCCTGCGTCAGCCTCAATGGGCTCACCCTTTCCGGGGAAACGGCATGATCGTCTGCAATCGCTGCGGGAAAGAGAATCAGGACCACTACAAGTTCTGCCTCGGGTGCGGGGCGGAGCTCACCAGCCCGGCCAAGCCCGGGGGTGACGTGGCCATGATGAAGACCATGATGGCCGACACCTCGGGGCTGTCGGCCGCCGGCCTGGTGGCGCAGGGGCTGCCGCGTCCGTCCGGTCCGACGCCGATGATGCCGCCGGTTGGACAGCCCGGTCCGTCGCCGCTCGGCCCGCCACCGATGGGCCCGCCCCCCGGGCTGGGCGCGATGCCGCCGATGGGCCCGCCGCCCGGTCTCGGTGGCCCCCTCGGTCCCCCGCCGGGTCTCGGTGGTCCCCTCGGTCCGCCGCCCGGCATGGGCGGTCCTCTCGGTCCCCCGCCCGGCCTCGGCGGCCCCCTCGGTCCCCCGCCCGGCATGGGCGGTCCCCTCGGTCCGCCGCCGGGCATGGGCGGGATCGGGATGTCGCCCACCGCGCCGCCGCTCGGCGCGCCGCCCTCGGCGGGTCCGCCCGCGGGTCCGCCCCCGGGCGTGCCCGTCGGCGCGCCTGGCTTTGGCGGCTTCGGTCCCGGCCCGATGCCCGCGCCCGCCGCGGCCGTCGTGAGCGGTCCCCGCCCCTGCCCGTCGTGCGGCAACGAGGTCCCGCCGAACTTCCGGTTCTGCGGCGCCTGTGGCTTCCGCATGGACGAGGTCAGCGCGCCGTCGCCGATGCCGCAGCCGCCGTCGGGCCCGATCCTGACGCCGCCGGCGTTCGAGCAGCCGCGCCCGAAGTCGACGCTCACGCTCATCCGCCCCGACGGCACCGAGGGCGGCGTCTACGAGCTCGCCAGCGGCGAGAACCGCATCGGTCGCGGCACCGCGCCCCTGTTCGAGAACGACGGCTACCTGTCGCCGGTCCACGCCGAGCTGATCGTCAACGCGGCCGGCGCGGTCGTGCGCGACCTCGAGAGCCTGAACGGCGTGTTCGTGAAGATGCTCGAAGAGGAGGAGATCCAGTCGGGCCAGATCCTGCGCATCGGCCAGGAGCTCATCCGCTTCGATCTCATCCAGCCGCCGGAGCCGGCGCCGGATGGCACCGAGGTCATGGGCAGCCCGAACCCCGGCTTCTGGGGCAAGGTCACCGTCATCATCGGTCGCGACGTCGACGGCTCGGCGTACCCGCTGCTCGGCGAGAGCGTGACGATGGGTCGCGAGCGCGGCGAGATCAACTTCCCCGACGACGGTTACGTCTCGGGCCTGCACGCGAAGATCACGACCCGCGACGGGCGCGTGTACCTGAGCGACCTCGGCAGCTCGAACGGCACGTTCCTCAAGGTGCCCGGCCAGAAGGAGCTGCGCGACGAGTCGTTCGTGCTCCTCGGCCAGCAGCTGTTCCGCCTGAACCTGCGCGGCTAGCGCGGGGCCGCGGTCGCCGAAAGCAGCAACGGCGCCGGGGTTGCCCTCGGCGCCGTTCGCGTTTTTCGGAGCGGCTGGGCTACTTGCCGCTGCCGCTGCCGCTGCCGGCCAGATCGTCGACGTCGGTGGTCGCGGGCTCGACGTACGTGAACGCCTTCACCAGGCGGCTCTCGCCGCCCGGCTGGAAGATCACCAGCACGTCCACGACCTCGCCCTTCTTGCCGCCGGGCGCGGTGACGTAGAGGTCCGCGTCGCCATCGAAGCGGATGACGCTCGCCTGGCGGTTGCCGAAGTAGACCTTCACGGCCAGCGGGTTGCCGTCGGCCTGGAAGCCGTTGCCCTTGATGCGGACGGTCTGGCCGCCGTTGAAGTCGCCGGTGTTCGGCTCGAGCCCGAACACCTTCAGCTTCTTGTCGTCGGTGCAGGCACCCAGGGCGAGCAAGGAGACGAGGGCGAGGGCGAACCCGATGACGCGCGCGCGACGGTCCGGCATGCGGACGAGGCTACCCGAGGGCGCGTGGCCGGTGCAACCCGCGCCGGACACGTCGCTACATCATCTCCTTGCGCTGCAGGGCCCGGCGCATCTTGCCCAGCGCCTGCTCCTGGAGCTGGCGGATGCGCTCGCGCGAGAGGTTGTACTTCTCGCCGATCTCCTTGAGCGTCAGCTCCTGGTCGTTGTCGAGGCCGAACCGGCGGCGCAGGATGTCGGCCTCGATCGGCCGCAGCTCGCCCAGCAGCTGGCGGACCTCCTGGGTCATCGCCTCGAAGGCCATGTCGTCCGACGGCGACACCTCCTCGCGATCCGGATCCTCGAGCACCTCGCCGAGCGTGCGGCCGTCCTCGTCACCGACCGGGCGATCGATCGAGATCGACTGGTCGAGCATCCACGACCGCATCTTCTCGACCTTGTCGGCCGGCATGCTGGTCGCCTCGGCGAGCTCCTCGGTGGTCGGGTTGCGGCCGAGCTTGGAGGTGAGCTCGCGGCGCGCCTTGGCGAGCCGGTGCTGCGCGTCGATCATGTGCACGGGCAGCCGGATCTCGCGGCCCTTGTCGGCGAGCGCGCGGCTGATCGCGTGGCGGATCCACCAGCTCGCGTAGGTCGAGAACCGGAAGCCGCGGCGGTAGTCGTAGCGCTCGACCGCCTTCATCAGGCCCAGGTTGCCCTCCTGGATGAGATCCGCGAGCGCCATGCGGCCGTGGTTGAAGCGGCGCGCGATGCTCACCACGAGCCGCAGGTTGGCCTTCACGAACGCGTTGCGCGCGTCGGCGACCTCGCGATCGGCGTTGGCGACCTTGCGGGTCCAGTCGCTGAAGCCGCGGCTGCGCGGGATCGTCTTGCCGTCGCTGGTGACGGCGCCGCGCTGGCTCGCGCCGCGCGCGAGGCGATCGACCGCCGCGACCACCGCGTCGGCGTAGAGCTTGTCGTTGTCGAGCTCGCGCACCTCGATCGCCGCCTTCTTGGCGGCCTTGGCGAGCTTCGCGACGCCGGCCTTGCGCAGCGCCTTCACGCTCGCGATGCCGGGGTGGGCCAGCTCGACGACGTCGACGACGTGCGCGAGCGCCGGCGCGAAGCCGAAGACGGTCTCCCAGAGGTGCAGCTCGAGGGTCTCGATCTCCTTCGCGGTCGCGAACTCCTGCTCGGGCTTGAGCACGTCGAGCTGCGCCATGTCGCGGAAGTACATCGACAGGTACGTGCCCGCGTCCTTCTTGCTCGCGGCGCGGCGCGCGACGGCGACCGACTCCTCGGGCACCTCCGCGTCGTCGGCCACGACCTCGTCGGTCGTGTCCTCGGCGAGCGCCTCGGGGTCGAGCTCGACCTCGTCGGCGTCGGCCTCGGCCGCCGGCGCGGGCTGCGCCTTGGGCTTGGCGACAAGCCGCTGCAGCCGACGCTGCCGGACCGCCTGGCGCGGCGCCATCGTCGTCGTCGAAGAGACCAGCTTGGAGAGTGCCTGTGCCATGGACTTGACCCCGGGAGATGGGAGGCGGCCCGCGAGGGACGCCCTGCTCCGTAAGACGTCGGACGACCCGAAATGTTTTGCTCGATGCACCGTCGGGTCGGCGCGCGCCGCTCTCATGTCTACCGACGAGCGGCACGCACTATTCCGGGACACCGCGCGCAACCCGGGGTTGCTGTCGGATCTCCGCCACTTGCGGGCACGACGCGAGCACGACGATGACCGGACCGTCGCCCGCGTCACACTCGCGTAAGAATTGCGTCGGGCTGCGCGACCTGTGTCACGCAACGTCCTCGCGGGTCAGCGCAGGGTCGCGCGCGACCCGGGCGCGACTCGAGTTCCCGACGGGCTACCCGCGCGTGATCTCGGACGGATCCTTGCTCGACGGCGCGCGGCGCTCGGCGACGACCAGGATCTGCCGCGAGTGGCTGCCGAAGAACCGGCCGCGGGTGTGGATCGAGCCCGAGACCTCGAGCACGCGGAAGCCGACCGAGTGCAGCAGCTTGCCGAGCTCGTGCAGCGAGTACGCGCGGATCGAGATCTCCTGCTCGAGCTGGCGACCATCGTCGAACACGACCGAGCGGTTCGAGTGGATGCGCGACGAGAAGTAGTTGAACTCGACCTCCTCGAGCACGACGCAGCCGTCGCCCTCCCACCACACGCGGGTCGGCAGGTCGCCGATGAGGTAGTCGCGGTTCAGGATCTCGATCACCGCCTTGGCGCCGGGCTTGAGCGCGCGGGCCAGGTTGGCGGCGGTCTTCTTGTTGGTCTCGTCGTCGAAGAAGCCGAAGGTCGAGAACAGGCAGTACGCGCCGTCGAACTGCGCGTCGAAGTCGAGCTCGCGCATGTCGCCGTGGACGAAGTTGATCGTCAGCCCGCGGCGCTGCGACTCGTCGCCGCCGCGCAGGAGCAGCGGCAGCGAGCTGTCGAGCCCGACGACGTGGAAGCCGCGCGCGGCGAGCTCCATCGCGTGGCGGCCGTAGCCACAGCCGAGGTCGAGCACCTGCGCGCCGGGCTCGAGGGCGAGCGCGTCGATCACGAAGCGGGCCTCGGCCTGGGTCGCCTGCGGCGTCAGGAACGGCAGCGTGCGCAGGTAGTCCTCGTCGAAGAGATCCTCGAACCAGGGCTTCGCGCGCTTCTTCTTGGAGCTGGTCTGCGCCTCGGGCGACGAGGCCGCGGCCACCGCCGCGGCGCGCGCGACCGCGGCCTTCTTGGGCGCGGGCGGCGGCTTGGTCGCCGGCGCCGCGGGCGCTGGCGGCGGCGCGACCGCCGGGTTCGACACCGCGGCCTGAGTGGTCGGGCTCGCCGGCGTGGGCACCGGCGCGGGCGCGGACGCCGGCTCGGGTGCGACGACCACCGACGGCTCCGGCTCCGGCTCGGGCGCGGGCTTGCGCGCGACCGCGGGCGCGGCCTGCGCGTCGACCTCCTCGATCAGATCCTCGGTGAGGATCTCGCCAGAGTCGGACGCGTCCGACGGCGACTGCACGGCGTCGAGATCCGATTCGTCGAGCGCCTCGGGCTCGGGCGTCGGCGCGCGCATCCCGCGGCGCAACGACGGCACCAGCGCCGCCAGCGGCGACGGCGCGCCGGTGTGCTCGGTGGTCTCGCCGTCGAGCAGCTCCTCGAGATCCTCGAGATCCTCGTCGGAGAGCGCCATCGTGGTCGTGCGCCGGAACGTGCGGGCGATCGGCACCGCCTCGGGCTCCTCGTCGAGCTCGATGTCGACCGAGGCATCGATGGGCGCGGTCGCCGGG
>JAIOQA010000543.1 GCA_021413675.1 Deltaproteobacteria bacterium
GGCGTCGATGACGAGCGCGCCGTCGTCGACGGCGGCGATCGCCGCGCCGGCCTGCGCCGCGGCCGCGCCCCGGGTCGGCGCGCGCGGCCCACCGAGCGCCGCGGCCTCGAGCGTGAACGGCGTGTTGACGAACCGCCCGCGCGGATCGAACTCCATCTCGGCGTTCGAGGGCATGTCGGCCAGGGCCGTGCCGATGATCGAGGCGGAGAGCAGCACGGCGAACGGGACGCGGGTGCGCATCCACCAGCCAACGCATGACAGCAGCGGTCGATCCATGGAATCGCCGGCGCGCGGTGTCGGCGCGCCGGCCGCGGTATCGTCGGCGCCGATGGTCCCCGAGCTCGACGAGATCACGACCGGCCGCCTGCGGCTGTGGTCGGCCGGTCCCGATGACGCGTTCCGCCTGCTCCGCTACCACCAGGACAACTGGGAGCACCTGCGCCGGTGGTCACCGCCGGTTCCCGACGACTACCTCACGCTCGGCTACTGGGAGCGCCGCCTGGCCGCCGAGCGCGGCGCCGCCGAGGGTGGGCGCGCCGCGCGCTGGGCGATCTCGTGGCACGACGACGAGGTCGCGCGGGTCATCGGCACGATCGGCCTGACCGACATCGTCCGCGGCCCGGTCGAGTCCGCGACCGTGGGCTATGGCCTGGCCGCGCGCGAGCAGGGCAAGGGCGTGATGACCGAGGCGCTGGCCGCGGTCGCGCGCCACGCGTTCCAGCCGCTGGCCCTGCATCAGCTGTTCGCCGGCTACCTGCCGGTCAACGAGCCGAGCGGGCGGGTGCTGCGCCGGGTCGGCTTCCAGGTCGTCGGCTACCTGCGCGACCACATCTTCATCAACGGCGCGTGGCGCGATCACGTGCTCGCGCAGCTCGTCGAGCCGACCGCGCGACCGCCGGCATGAGCAGAACCGAAGGTTCTGCGGCTCAGGCTCCGGATGAGATCGGGCCGCGCGTCATCGCGCGGGCCGATCGATCAACGCGCTCACGCCATCGCGGGCGGGCAGGGCGGACCCCACGGCGTGCACGCGAACGGCTGCGCGGTGCCGACCGAGGCCAGCGCGCTGCAGCACTCCCAGCGGTGCGGCTTCGAGGCCGCGTCGGGATCCGCGAGCACCTCGGCGCAGCACTCCTGGGTGTGCGCGTCCTGGCGCGCCGCGACGTCGGCGAAGACCTCGCCGAAGACATCGTTGCGGCCGTGCAGCGGATCGTCGTCGGCGAGCTGGCCGACCTTCACGACCGCCAGGCTGCTGAGGTGGGCCTCGCAGGTCGCCGGCGGCGGCGGCGTGGGATCGGCGCCGGATGCGATGTTCGACGGTGGCGCTGCGGCGCTGCCGCCGGAGCAGCCGACGGCGAGGACGAGCGCGGCCTTGGCGGCGGCGCGAAGGGCGGCCTTGCGGATCTCGGGGGTCATGCGGTTCTCCGTTCGTGCCACGCCCGGGCGGCGGGCAAGCCGTGGGCCTCGAGCTGCGGGATGATCACGTCGGTGACGGTGTCGAAGAACAGGGCGCGCGCGTCCTGTCCATCGCACAGGCCATAGACCGCGGCCTCGGCCGGCCACGTGGTGGCGACCGGGATGTGCGCGAGCTCGTGAGCCTCGAGGTGGCCGAACGCGAGCGGCAAGTAGCGCACGACCGCGTCGAGCTCCTCGGGCGTGAGCGTGGGCAGCGCGTGCGCGACGAACCGCCAGCCGAACCGCGCGTGGCCGATCTCGTCGGCCCAGATCCGCTCGAGCAGCGCGCGCAGCTCGCCCTCGGGCATCTCGAGCCGCTCGGCGCCGATCAGCGCGACCGCGACGGTCTCGCTCATGCAGCACACCGAGATCAGGTTGCGGATCACCGCGGCCCGCGGCGTGGTGTCGGCGTGGAGCGGGACGATCGCCGGCGGGCCGACCTCGGCCTGCGCGGTGCCGCCCATCGCCTCGACGACCGCGCCGCACAGGGCGCCGTGCTCGCGCTCCTCGGCGGCGAACGTCCGGCACGCCGCGGCGTCGTCGGGGCGGCCGAGCGCGTCGAGCTGATCGGCGAGGCCGGTGAACACGTGCGACGAGCCGTGCTCGTTGATCATGCGACCGCGCCAGGTCGCGATCACCGCCGGGGTGAGCGCGCCGGCCGCGGCGATCGCAGGTTGGCGCAGGCGCGCCGCATCGCGCAGATCAAGCGTGATCCCCTCCATCCGCTCACGGTATCACCGAATCCTCGCGCGCGGATCCTACGAGCTGGCGGAGGTGTAGTTGCGCACCGCGCCGATCCACAGGAGCCGCGCGCCGATCGCGAGCGCCAGCGCGCCGGCGACGCACGCGAGCGCGGTCGTCACGTCGATGCGGCCGAGCAGCGCCATCGCCGGGTACGTGGTCATGAGCGCCATCGGCAGCACGAACGTGAACAGGAACCGCCACGCGCCGCGGAACACCTGCACCGGCCAGCGCGCGGTGTCGAACAGCGCGCCGAGCAGGTAGGTCAGGTTGTCGAGGCGCACGACCCAGAACGACGCCGCGACCACGCCGACCCAGAGCGCATACATGACGATCACCGCGGCCAGCATGAGCAGGCCGCCGGCCGCGAGATCGCCCACCGCGGGCGTGCGGCCGAGGCGCGCGAACGCGATCACCAGGATCACGAACCCGCCGATCACGTCGATGATCCGCCACGGCGCGAACCGCGCGGTCGAGATCAGGAACTGGCTGTCGGCGGGCTTGAGCAGCACGTAGTCGAACGCGCCGGTGCGGATCCGCTCGACGATGTCGACCAGGGACGGGTTGATCGCGCCCTCGAGGATGCCGCGCAGCACCACGAACCAGCCGATCACGACCAGCGCCGACGGGAAGTCCCAGCCCGCGACGCTCGGCCGATCGGCGTACAGGATGAGCAGCGGCAAGAGGTTCCAGCTCACCCAGTACACCGACATCAGGCCCTCGACGACGAAGTCGGCGCGGTACTGCATCGCGGTGGTGAGCGAGACCCGCAGCTGCAGCGCGAGCAGGCGGGGATAGCGCAAGGCCGCGGTCATCCGCCGACCGCCTCGAACCGGCGCACGCCGGCGCGCCACAGCGCGAGCGCGAGCGCCAGGATCAGCGCGGCGTAGCCCCACTGCAGCGCGACCAGCTGCGCCGCGCCGCCGGCGCCGAGCTCGCGGCCGGTGATGACCTCGACCGGCGCCGACAGCATGAAGCGGAATGGCAGCCAGCGCGCGACGGTCGGCAGCCAGCTCGGCAGCATCGACAGCGGGATGAGGTAGCCCGACAGCACCGCGAAGACGCCGAAGTAGACGTCGAGCAGCGCCATCGACTTGTCGATGAAGAACGCGAGGCAGCCGAGCCCGAACAGGAACGCGAAGGTCAGGAGCCACGCACCGGCCAGGCTCGGCAGGATCAGCGCGATCTGCAGCGGATCGTGGGTCAGCGAGTCGCGCGCGGTGGTCGCGAGCAGGATCACCGTGACCGGCAGCGCGATCAGCCCGCGCAGCGGCACCGCGGCGACGTGGCTGGCGGCGTAGGCCACGAACGGATGCACCGGGCGCAGGAGCCGCATCGCCAGGATGCCGCGCCGGATCTCGTCGTTGATCTGCCAGACCACCCACGAGCCGGTCAGGTTGCGGACGATCAGCGCGGCCAGGTAGTAGGCGACGAAGTCGGGCGACGAGTAGCCGCGGAACTCGCCGTCGGCCGCGACGCTCGTCCACAGCCCGAGCATCACCAGCGGCAAGGTGGTCGTGAGCATCCACACCACGAACTCGGCGCGGTACGCGACGGTCTCGGCCAGCCCGGTGCGCAAGAGCTGCGGCACCGCGCGCGCGGTCGAGCGCAGGCTCATGTCGTCGCCGGGGCGGCGCCGTCCTTGAACAGCGCGCGCATCACGACCTCGAGCGGCGGATCCTCGATCGACAGATCGGTCACCGACGCCGACGCCAGCAGGTGGCCGACCGCCTCGCGCAGCGCGGCCTCGGCGATCTGCACGACCACGCGGTTGCCCTCCCGGGTGATCGCGCCCAGCCGCGCGAGCTCGTCGTCGGCCATCGGCGCGGTCAGCGTGAACGAGACCAGCTTGCCCGGGTGCATCGTCTTGATGAGGCCGCGCAGATCGCCGTCGTGGATGAGCCGGCCGCCGTCGATGACGATCACGCGCGGGCACAGCGCGACGACATCCTCCATGTAGTGCGACGTCAGGATGACCGTCGCCTCGTGGCGCTGGTTGTAGTCGCGGATGAACTCGCGGATCGCGAGCTGCATCGAGACGTCGAGGCCGATGGTCGGCTCGTCGAGGAAGAGCGTCGTCGGCCGGTGCAGGAGCGCGCAGGCCAGCTCGCACTTCATGTGCTCGCCCAGCGACAGCTGCCGGGTCGGCTTGGTGACGAGCGGCCCGAGGTCGAGCAGCTCGGTCAGCTCCTTCATCGTCGCGTCGAACTGCGCGACCGGCACGTCGTAGAGCGCGCGGTTCATCGCGAAGGTGTCGGCCGGCGGCAGATCCCAGAGCAGCTGCTGCTTCTGGCCCATGACCAGCGTGATCTGCCGGAGGAACGCACCCTCGCGCCGGAACGGCGTGTGGCCCTCGACCTCGACCGTGCCCGAGGTCGGGTGCAACAGGCCCGACAGCGTCTTGAGCGTCGTGGTCTTGCCGGCGCCGTTGGGCCCGAGGAACCCGACCCGCTCGCCGCGCGCGATCGCGAAGCTGATGCCGTCGACCGCCTTCACGGTCTCGTACTTGCGGTGCCACAGCGAGCGCACCGCGGCGGCGAGGCCCGGCGGCCGCTTGTGCACGCGGAAGTGCTTGCGCAGATCGGTCGCGCGGATCACGCCGGAAGCCTACTTCTTGTCGCGCGCCGCGGCCGCGGCCTGGGCCAGCTCGCCCATGGTCTTGAGCGGCAGCGAGTCGATCGACTCGCCGGCCAGCATCGCCTCGAGCAGGTGCGCGCCGACCTGCGCGAGCTGGGTCAGCCCGACGACGCGGGCCGCGACGTGCCCGGCGCGCGGATCATCGGGCGGCGGCTCGCCGAGGTTGGCCTGCGTCGCCTCGAAGGTCTCGAGCGCGGTCTGGACCCAGCGCAGCTCGCGCTCGCGGAAGACCCGCGACACCGGCTTCCAGATGTTGGTCTCGGCCTCGTAGTAGTCGCGGCGCTCGCCCGGCACCCAGGTCTTCTTGACCGCGCTCCACTGCTGCAGCTCGCCGAGCAGCATCGACACCGCGCCCGACGACAGCTCGAGGCGCGTGCCGATCTCGGCGGCCGACAGCGGCTGCGGCTCCAGGTACAGGAGCGCCCACAGCCGACCCATGTTGCGCTTGAAGCCCCACGCCTCGATCAGCGCGCCGATCGCGTCGGCGATGCGGAGGACCGCGGCGTCGCTCGCGGTCGACATCTCAGGGGACCATTCGCGGGCGCATCATCACATCACGCCTCTGGCAAGCCATCGGGGCCGAGGCGCGGCAGGTCGGTGGTCTTGACCCGCGTGACCTGGCCCTCGCCCGGCGTCTCGGGGCGCGGCCGGGGCTGCTCCTCGGCGCGGCGGCGGGTGATGATCTCGACGATCTCGCGCTGGCTGAGGCCGCCCGACGCGCGGATCGTGACGCCGGCCTGCTTGCCGGTCGACAGCTCGCGCGCGGTCACCGACAGGATCGACTCGACGTCGAGCGTGAGCGTGAGCTCGACGCGCACCGAGCCCGGCGGTCCCGGCGGCAGGCCATCGAGCACGACCTGGCCGAGCTTGCGGTTCTTGGACACGTCGAGGCTGACGCCCTGGTACAGCTCGATCGAGACGAACTTCTGATCGACCTGCGTGGTCGCGAACAGCTTGCGCGCGCGCGCCGGCAGCATCGAGTTGCGCGGCACGATCACCGAGAACTGCGCGTCGCCGACGCGGATGCCGATGTCGTGGGGCGTGACGTCGAGGAGCGCCGCGTCCTCGCCCTCGCCGGCGAGGATGCCGGCGTAGGCCGCCGCGCCCAGCGCGACGATCTCGTCGGGGTTGGCGCCCTTCGACGGCTTCTTGCCGAAGATGCGCTCGACCTGGGCCTGGACCTGCGGCCAGCGGGTCATGCCGCCGACCAGGAGCACCTCCTCGATGTCGCCGGCGGTGAGGCCGGCGTCGGCCAGCGCGCGGCGGCACGGCTGCTCGAGGCGATCGACGAGGTCGCGGGTCAGCGCCTCGACCTCTGCGCGGGTGATCTTGCGATCGAAGTTGATGGGCGCGCCGTTCTGGTCCTGCGCGAGGAACGGCAGCTGCATCTCGGCGCTCTGTGCCGACGACAGCTGCTTCTTGGCGGCCTCGGCAGCCTCCTTCAGCCGCCCGAGCGCCAAGGACGACGACGTGATGTCGACGCGGTGCTTGTCGAAGACCTCGTCGGCGAGGCGCTCGACCATGCGCCGGTCCCAGTCCTCGCCGCCGAGCGCGGTGTCGCCGCCGGTCGCGAGCACCTCGAAGATGCCGCGCTCGACCGCCATGATCGAGATGTCGAAGGTGCCGCCGCCGAGATCGAACACCGCGATCACGCGCCGGCCATCGCCGACCCGGTGCGCGCCGTACGCGAGCGCGGCCGCGGTCGGCTCGTTGAGGATGCGCAGGACGTCGAGGCCCGCGATCGTGCCGGCGTCGCGCGTGGCCTGGCGCTGGACGTCGTCGAAGTAGGCCGGCACGGTCACGACCGCGCGGGTCACCGGCTCGCCGAGCGCCTCCTCGGCGACCGCGCGCATCCGGCGCAGCACGTGCGAGGCGATCTCCTGCGGGCTCTTGGCGTCGCCGCGCACGCGGACCCAGGCATCGCCGTTGGCGGCGGCGACGATCCGGAACGGCGCCGAGCGCGCGAACCACGACACGTCGTCGGCGTTGACCTTGCGGCCGATGAGCCGCTTGGTGCCGTAGACCGTGGCGCCGGCGTTGGTCACCGCCTGGCGACGCGCGGCCACGCCGACCAGCACCTCGTTGGCCGAGGTCCACGCGACGACCGAGGGCATCGTGCGCTCGCCGTCGGCGGCGGCCAGCATCTGGGGCACGCCGCGGTCATCGAGACACGCGACGCACGAGTTGGTGGTGCCGAGATCGATGCCGATGACCCGCGACATCGTTACTCCTTCTTCCCCAAGAGACGGGACAGGAGGCCCTTGCGCTCGTTGGTGGCCTGGCGACGCATGTCCGACAGCTCGCGCGCGGCGCGCTCGTTGGAGGGATCCATCTCGAGCACCGCCTCGAACCGCTGCGCGGCCTCGAGCCGATCGCGCTGTGCGAGCGCGCGCAGGCCCTCGGCCAGCTCGATGCCCGAGCGCGCGGTGCGATCGTTCGGGTTCTTGCGCAGGTAGATCTTGAAGACCGCGAGCGCCTCGT
>JAIOQA010000544.1:0-2461 GCA_021413675.1 Deltaproteobacteria bacterium
CGGCGGCGGTGGCGGCGCGGCCATCGCGCCGAGCGCCACCAGCAACGTGCCCTGCCCGCCCGTGACCTCGGCGGGCTTGCGCCACAGCTCCGCGCCATCCTCCAGCGAGAGCCCGGTCGTGAAGCGCCCGTCAGTGCAGACCACCTCGGTCGCGGTCACCAGCACCGGCGGCGTCGAGCAGTGCGCGGCGTCGCGCCAGCGGATGATGCCGTCGTCGACATCGACCAGCTCGATGACGAGGTGATCGCCAAAGGTGCCCGACACCAGCGCGCGCGCCGGCCCCGGGCCCGGCACCGTCGCCAGCGCGCGGATCGACAGGATCGGCCCGCGCACGCCCTTGCCGGCCATGATCGGCGCCGGCATCGGCGCGGCGATCAGCGCGCCGCGGCCGATCTCGCCGGTGATCGGCGCCGGCGGCCACGCCGCGGTCGACGCGGCGTACAGGGGCACCGCCGGGATCGACGGCATCGGCTCGGTCGCCGGGCAGCCCGCGAGCGCGCCGACCGCGACCGCGATCGCGCCGGCCAGCGCGGCGCGCGCGCCGCGCCGCGAGGAGCCTGGAAGATCGCGCGTCACGCTCGCTCAGGATAGATGAACGCGCCGCGCCGCGTCGACGGGCGCGCGGCGACGATCGTCGCCGCCCCCTCTCTCAGATGCGCTCGATGATCGTCGCGATGCCCATGCCGCCGCCGATGCACAGCGTGATGAGCGCGGTCGCCTTGCCGGTCCGCTCGAGCTCGTCGAGGGCGGTGCCGAGGAGGATCGCGCCGGTCGCGCCGAGCGGGTGGCCCAGGGCGATCGCGCCGCCGTTGACGTTGACCCGCGCCGGATCGATGCCGAGGGCCCGGATGGTCTGCAGCGGGACCACCGCGAACGCCTCGTTGATCTCCCAGAGATCGATGTCCGAGACCTGCATGCCGGCCTTGTCGAGCGCGCGCTTCGACGCGGGCGCCGGCGCGGTCAGCATGATCACGGGCTCGGCGCCCGCGGTCGCGATCGCGCGGATGCGCGCGCGCGGCTTGATGCCGGCCCGCTTGCCCCACGCCTCGGAGCCGAGCAGCACCGCGGCCGCGCCGTCGACGATGCCCGACGAGTTGCCGGCGGTGTGGACGTGCTCGATCGCCTTGGTGTCGGGGTAGCGCTTGAGCGCGAGCGCGTCGACGGTCTCGCCGTTGGGGCCCATCGGCATCGCGCCCATCTGCACGAACGCCGCGGCCAGGCCGGCCAGCGACTCGCGGGTGGTGTCCGCGCGCGGGTGCTCGTCCCTGGCGAGGCCGGGCGAGCCGTCGTCGTTCTTGACCTGGAACATGCCGCGATCGAAGCGGCGCTCCTCGATCGCGCGCGCCGCCTTCTGCTGGCTGTGCAGCGCGAACGCGTCGACGTCGTCGCGGGTGAAGCCCTCGCGGGTCGCGATCAGGTCGGCCGAGATGCCCTGCGGCACCATGAACAGCCGCTTGCGCATCTTCTCGTTGAGGCCGTCGATCATCGCGCCGTCGGCGCCCATCGGCACGCGCGACATCGACTCGACGCCGCCGCCGATGCCGGCGTCGATGAAGCCGGCGCCGATCTTGGCGGCGATGCCGTTGATCGCCTCGAGGCCCGAGCCGCAGAACCGGTTGACCGTGTAACCGGTGACGTCGTCGGGCCACTCGGCCGCGAGGATCGCGTTGCGCGCGATGCAGGCGCCCTGCTCCTTCACCTGGGTGACACAGCCGACCGCGACGTCCTCGACCAGGCTGCGATCGAGCCTGGTCCGCTCCGCGATCGTGTTGATCGTCTGCGCGAACAGCTCCTGCGGGTGCAGGTGCGACAGGCCGCCCTTGCCGGCCTTGCCGCGGCCACGCGGGGTGCGGAGCGAGTCGTAGATGAGAACGTCAGCCATCGGTGCCTCCAGATCGGGCGCTGGATCGAGGTCCCACGTCGGTGGATTCCGCTCGGGGCCTCTGTGCGCGCGAAACGGACTTTGCCCCGGCGCCCCGCGGGTCGCAAGCAGGACAGGAGCGAGGCGTGGCCCGACCGGGTCGCGCCCCGGCGACGCACGACCTGCGCCGCCGCCACCATCGCCGCGAACTCTGCGCGATCGCGCGCGCGCGGCGACAACACGCCGCGGCCCGTCGACAAGCGCCCGCTGCGATACCGGCGCGCGCGGGCGTAGCGTGGATCGCAGGGGTTCGATGAGCAGGTTCACGGCACGAGCGGTTCTGGCGTTGATCGTCGTGCCGCTCGCTGCGTGTGCCCGCGAAGCGCTGGATCGCGAGGCGCTGCTGGATCCAGCGGCGTGCGCGAGCTGCCACCCCGAACATTTCGCGCAGTGGGCCGGCAGCATGCACGCCTACGCCAGCGACGACCCGGTGTTCCTCGCGCTGAACCGGCTCGGGCAGCGCGCCACCGCCGGCGGGCTCGGCAGCCTGTGCATCGGGTGCCACGCGCCGACCGCGCTCGCCGAGGGCGCGACCGCCGA
>JAIOQA010000544.1:2483-4101 GCA_021413675.1 Deltaproteobacteria bacterium
GATGGCACCAACCTCGCCGACGTGCCGCGCGCGCTGCGCGGCGTGGGCTGCACCGCGTGCCACGCGATCGACGCGATCACCGCGCTCCACAACGGCGGGCTCCACCGCGCCGACGATGGCGTCATGCGCGGCGGGATCGGCGACGCGGTCGCGACGCCGGCGCACGGCTCGATGCGCTCGCCGCTGCACGACGGCACGGTCGCGGCCTCGTCCGACGCGTGCGGCGCTTGCCACGACGTCCTCGTCGGCACGACCCCGGTCGAGTCGACCTACGCCGAGTGGACCGGCTCGGTGTTCGGGCCCCACGGCGCCGCGCCGGTGTCGTGCCCGGCCTGCCACATGTTCGGCAGCGACGGCCCCGCGGCGGCCCTGCCCGACATGCCGATTCGCCGGCTGCACGATCACGGCTTCGTCGGGATCGATCAGACGCTGACGCCGTGGCCCGGCAAGGACGTGCAGGCCGCGGGCATCGCGCGCGACCTGGGCGCGTCGCTCTTGCCGAAGCTCTGCGTCACCGCGTCGGCGACCGGCGTACAGGTCGAGGTCACGCTCGACAACATCCAGGCCGGCCACGCGTTCCCGAGCGGCGTGACCCACGCGCGCCGCATCTGGGTCGAGGTCGAGGCCACCACCGGCGCGCAGACGCTGTTCCGCTCGGGGCAGTTCGCCGACGGCGAGCCGGTGTCGGCCGCGGCCGATCCCGATCTATGGCTCCTGTCGAGCACGCTGCGCGGCGCCGACGGCACCGAGGTCCTCCACGCGTGGGAGGTCGCGGGCATCGAGAGCCACCTGCTCGCGCCGGCGGTCACCACCGATCCCACCGACCCGCGCTTCTATCACGCGCAGACTCACACCTACGCCGTCACCAGCGTGCCCGATCGCGTCGCGATCGCGATCCACGTCGAGCCGGTCGGCCTCGAGCTGCTCGACGAGCTGATCGGCTCGGGCGATCTCGATCCGGCCATCCGCGATGCGATGCCGCGCCGGACGATCGACACGCTCGCGCGGACCTGGCTGCACGCCGATGGCTTCGGGTGCGCGCGATGAGGCTCCTCCTCGTCATCGCGCTCGCGCTCGCGCTCGGCGCGTGCGTGCGGGTCCGGCCCCACGCCCGCGAGCACCTCGCCGATCCGGCGATGCAGGCGCCGGCCTGGCCGGCGATCGATCGCGTCGACACCCACACGCGCGAGATCAGCGAGGGCAGCGAGGGCGCGACGGCCTCGGGAGGCGGCGGGTGCGGCTGCAACTGATCCTCGCGTGCGTGCTCGGTGCGCCCGCGCTCGCACCGTTGGTCGCGGTCGCCGAGCCGCCGCCCGACGAGGTCTCGGCGACGATGCGGGTCTACGCCGACGACGATCACCTCACGGTGCTGTCGCCCGCCGCCCACGCCCAGGTCTCCACCGGTCGGCTCACCGGCGAGGTCGACGCGGCGCTCGACGCGGTCTCCGCCGCGTCCGTCGATGTCATGACCTCGGCCAGCCCGCGCGCGGTCCACGAGCGCCGCCTCGAGGTCGGCCTGGGCGGCACGCTGCGGCGCGCCGCGCTCGCGATCCGCGGCGGCGCGCAGGTCTCGCACGAGCGCGACTACGATGCGGTCCGCTTGGGCCTCGGCGCGATC
>JAIOQA010000186.1 GCA_021413675.1 Deltaproteobacteria bacterium
CGATGCCGGCCTGCGCGATGCGCCGGGCGCGACGGCCGGCTCGGCGAGCCCGACCGTCGACGCGGGCGCGCCGTTCGATGCCGCGCCGGTCCCGCGCGCGGGCCGCGATGCCGCGCCGCCGGACGCGCGCCCGCTCGATGCGGAGCCGGGCGCCGACGCAGCCGTCGCGCCCGTGCCCGACTCGCCGGTCGCGAAGCCGCCGGTGAAGAAGCCGCCGGTCGCGAAGCCACCGGTCGCGAAGCCGCCGGTGAAGAAGCCGCCGGTCGCGAAGCCACCGGTGAAGAAGCCACCGGTCACGAAGCCACCGGTGAAGAAGCCGCCGGTGAAGAAGCCCGCGTCGCGCTGATCGGGTCGCGCGCGGGTGGCGCCTCGCCTCAGGTCGCGGCGATCTCGCGCACCACGGCGTCGAGCACCTGCGTGCCCCAGTGCAGGCCCGCGACCGGCACGCGCTCGTTGTGGCCGTGGAACATGTCCGCGAACTTGATGCCCGAGCCCTTCTCGATCTTCACGGGCGAGAAGCCGTACCAGCGCGCGCCCATCTGCGAGAAGTACTTCGCGTCGGTGAAGCCCGGGATCATGTACGGCACGACCACCGCATCGGGCTCGCGCGCGAGCACCTGGCGCTGGATGATGTCGAACAGCGGCGAGGCGACCGGCTCGGTCACCGTCGGCGGCGCCGACTTGATGATCTCCAGCTCGACGTCGTCGCCCAGCACCGCGCGCAGCTCGCGCACGAAGTCGTCGTCGGTCTGGCCGGGGAGTGTGCGGCCATCGATCTGGAACTCGCCGAGCCCCGGGATGACGTTGGTCTTGTTGCCCGCGCGCACGACCGTCGGTGACGCGGTGTTGCTGAGCAGCGCGCCGAAGCTGCGCGCGACCGCGGCGTCGGGCACGAGCCGGGTGATCCGCGCGAGCAGCTCGGGCCGCGCGATCATGCGCAGCAGCGGCCGCACCAGCGCCGGTTGCCGCGCGGCGATCGCCTCGAGGAAGTCCTTCACGTACTTCGTCGGGTGCAGGGGCAGCCGCGCCGCGCCGAGCCGCGCGATCGCCTCGCCCAGCCGGACCACCGCGCTGTCCCGGCGCGGCATCGAGCCGTGCCCGGGCTCGCCCACGACCCGCGCGCGGACCCAGCAGAAGCCCTTCTCCGCCACCTGGATCGGGTAGTAGGTCGTGCCCGCGAGGTGCAACGAGAACCCGCCCGACTCGCCGATCGCGTACTCGGCGCGGACCAGATCGGTGTGCTGCTCGACGAGGAAGCGCGAGCCCAGGTCGCAGCCGGCCTCCTCGTCGGCGACCGCCGCGAAGATCACGTCGCGCCCGAGCACCGGCTTGTCGCGCGCGAGCTTGCGCATGATCGCCGTGCACATCGCCGCCATGTTCTTCATGTCGATCGCGCCGCGGCCCCACAAGCAGCCCTCGGCCTCGATGCCCGAGAACGGCGGGTGCTTCCACTTGGACGCATCGGCCTCGACGACATCGAGGTGCGCGGTGAGCAGGATCGGCGGCGCCGCGCCCGTGCCGCGGTATCGCACGACCACGTTCGTGCGATCGGGCGCGGCCTCGAGCAGCTCGGGCTTGTAGCCGACATCCGCGAGATGGCGCGCGACGAACTCCGCGGCCGGGCGCTCGTTGCCCGGCGGGTTGGTCGTGTCGATGCGCAGAAGCGCCTGGCAGATCGCCTGAGCGTCGAGGTGCAGCGGCGGCAGCTCCATGGTCGGCGACCGTACCATCGCGCCCGGCGCACCACGCGGCGCGGCGCGCCGCGAACGCGGCCCAGTTGTCCGTACACCGCGGTCGATCGCCGCATCGCGCGACGGTCCGGCGCCGGCGCGCCCGCGCGCGTCCGCGATCGCCCGATCGCCATGACAGCGATGTCCGGAACCGCAGTCCTCGGCAGGACCCGGTAACGCGCAACTCCGCGACACCGCGTCCCGTGGGTTCGGCACGCGCGATGCGATGGGGCTGGTTGCGCTCGCTCGTCGAGCGCGGGAGGACCCGATGCACCGCCAGATATCGATGCTCGCGCTCTGCGCAGCGTGCGCCACCGCGTGTGGCGCCAGCCAGGCCGACGGCAGCTCCTACCAGGACGCCGGCGTCATCGTCGGCGCCGACGCCGGCGGCTCGCCGCAGTGTTTCTCCTCGAGCGAGTGCCCCGTCGGGTGGACATGCTCGGAGTTCGGCACCTGCCTGCCGCCGACCACGCCGCCGCCCGACGGCGGCACCGTCACCCCACCCGAGATCGAGCACGAGATGAGCGCGCCGGTCAGCTCGCTGCGCTTCGTCTGGGTGGCGCTGACCGACGAGGACAAGCTCGCCAAGATCGATGGCACCAACCTCGACGTCGAGACCGTGGCGGTCGGGCATCACCCCGAGGTGCTGGCGGCGATGCCCGGCACTGACACCGCGGTCGTGCTCGACCAGTCCGATGACCTGAGCGCGACCTCCGGCGTCGCGACGGTGGTGCGGCCCGCGGTCGGCAGCAACACCACCGAGGTCTACGCGACCCTGCCCAACATGAACCGCATCGCGGTCTCGCCCGACGGGCGCTACGCGGTCGCGTTCTTCGATCTGGCCAAGGCGATCCGCGACTCCGGCAGCCTCCAGGCGGTGCGCCACATCGGCAGCTTCCAGGACGTGACGGTTTTCGCGCTCGAGCCCGGCCACCAGGCGGCGGTCGATCTCACCGTCGGCTTCCGGCCGCGCGCGGTCGAGTTCGACGCCGCCAGCCAGCGCGCCTACGTGGTCACCGACGGCGGCATCTCGATCATCGATCTCGCGATCCAGACCCAGGGCATGCCGACGATCGTCCCGCCGGTGCCGGTCACCGCCGATCCGTTCGCCGACGCCAGTGCCGTCGAGGTCCACGTGGTCGCGTCGGGCGACTACGCGGTCGTGCACGTCCCCGGCGCCGCCGAGCTGCGGGTCGTGCAGCTGCTCGGGCCGACCGCCGGCACCGGCACCGTCCTCCCGCTGCCCGCCGAGCCGACCGACATCGATCTCGCGCCCGGCGGCCAGCGGGTCTACGCGCTCACGCGCACGCCGACCACGCTCACCGCGATCGACATCCCCGGCGATCTCGCCGCGCCGGGCTCGATCGAGACCGCCGACCTCGGCGACCTCGCCGCCGGCCAGCTGACGATCAGCCCCGACGGCAGCCACGGCCTGCTCTACACCAACGCGATCCTCGACGAGCACCTCACCGTCGTCGACCTGCTCGCCGCCGGCCTGCCGCACACGACCTTCCCGCTGATCAAGTCGGTGCGCGCGGTCGGGTTCGATCCGACCGGCGCCCACGCGATGGTCATCCACGCGCGCGCCCCCGGCGATCCCGCGCAGGGCACGACCGTCGAGGAGGTCATCGATCGCGAGCCGGGCTACTCGTCGGTCGACCTGGCCTCCGGGTTCTCCAAGCTGCAGCTCACGCCGGTGGACCCCAGCGGCTTCACCTTCGCGCCGGGCGCGCCGCGCGCCTACCTCATGCTCGACGGCGGCGACGCCGAGGGCGCGACCGCGGCGGTGCAGATCGTCGAGCTCGACACCGGCGTGGTGCGCTCGATCAACCTCAACTCGCCGCCGTCCGCGATCGGCATCCTGCCCGGCGCCGCGAAGGTCTTCGTCAACCAGCGCCACGCGCTCGGCCGCGTGACCTTCATCGACGTCGCGAACGAAGAGGTTCGCACCGTCACGGGCTTCGATCTCAACAGCCGGGTCGTGGACTAGCCCATGCGCCATCCACGCCTCGCCAGGGAGCTTCCCATGCGCCTCCACCTGCTCTTGCCCGTCGCGCTCGTCGCCGGCTGCACCGGCGATCGGCCCGCCGCGTTCGATCGCAACCGCACGATCCTCGGCCCGGTCCCGCTCAAGGATCAGATCGCCTGGGTCGACACCGGCTTCGACCGGGTCGTGACCCTCGATCTGTCCGCGGACACGCCGCGCGTCCACAGCTGGAACGTCGGCCGCAACCCGGTCTACGCCGCGCCCACGCCCGATCGCGACCACCTGCTGGTCGTGACCCGCGGCGAGGAGGCCCTCGCCCGCGGCCAGCGCGACGAGGACCCGCAGCTCTGGGACGTGGACCTCGCGCACCCCGACATCGCGCCGATCGCGTACCAGGTCGGCTCGCCGTTCGATCGCATCGCGGTCGCCAGCGATGGCAGCCACGCGGTCGCGTACTTCTCGGAGGCCGGCCCCGACGAGGCCGGGTTCTTCCGCAACCCGAACGAGATGGCGTTCGTCGATCTGCGCTCCGCCCCGACCGAGACCAACCCGGTGCTCAAGACCCTGCGCGCGTTCGGCTCGACCCCGACCGGCGTCGTCCTGTCGCCGCCGATGTCGGTCGCGGGCGCGGAGGACCCGTCGCCGCGCACGTTCGCGCTGGTCTTCTCGCACAACGTCGTCACCGTGGTCGACACCAGCCACGCCGATCGCAACGAGGTGTCCTTGCGCCTCGACTCGGCCGGCTCGTCGGTCGATCCGCGCGAGGCGGTGTTCGCGCCGGCCAGCGCCACCGCGTACCTGCGCTCGGACGGCGCGCGCGATGTCCTGCAGATCGCGATCGCCGCGGACCCGCCGCTCGCCGGCGATCCGCACGCCAACGATTATCGCCCCTTGCTCGCCGAGCTCGGCGCTGGCGGCGGCCCGGCCGACATCGCGGTCTTCGACGACGCCGCGAGCAAGCGCTGGGTGCTGGCCTCGACGCCGACCACCCGCGAGGTCGTGATCATCGACAGCGACACCGCGCAGTTCCGCAAGGTCGCGACCGCGGACGCGGTCGACCGCATCACGCTGTTCCCGCCGGATCATCCGAACGTCGCGGTGCTGGCCTCGCTCGCCACCGCGCAGCCGCGGGTCCAGCTCTTGTCGCTCGAGCACCTCGACGATCCGCTGCGCCAGCTCCGCCTCGAGTCCATCGCGCTCGGCGAGCCGGTGCGCGACGTGGTGCCGGTGCCCGGCCGCAACCTCGCGATGATCATCCACGACGACAACCGCACGGTGCTGTCGCTGCTCGACGTCACCTACGGCTCGGTCTCGCCGCTCGATGGCGCCGGTCGCCTCGACTCCTACGCGTTCACCGCGAGCGGCGACTTCCTCGTCGGCACCGCGCAGAACGTGTCACGGCTCGGCTACCTCGATCTCGCGAACCTGCACCCGAGCGACATCCGCCTCGACTCGCCGCCGGTCCGCGTGCTCGCGCTCGGCAACGGCAAGATCGTCGCCGATCACGGCGATCCCTTCGGCCGCGTGACGATCGTGCCGTTCGCCGGCGCCCGCCGCGCCGACGCGATCGTCCTCGACGGCTTCCTCCTCTCCGACGTCCTCGACCAGGAGCCCTGACATGTTGCGCATCCAGCTCTCTCTCGCCGCCGCGCTCGCGCTCGTGGCCGCGGGCTCGGCCCACGCCGAGCCGGCCTGGCGCGTCGACATCGGCAGCTCGACCCGCTGGCTGGGCAGCACCAGCGCGGCGTCGCTCACCACCGACAACCTCTCGACGGCGAACTTCGGCGCCGAGCATCGGATCGCGACGCTGACGGCGCCGTTCGAGATCCCGATCGAGATCGCGGGTGGCGCGGGGGTGAACTTCGGGTCGAGCATGGGGACGGTCTTCCAGCGACTCTCGACCGAGATCGACACGACCGAGCTGGTCGCCGCGGCGCACGCGACCGCTCATCTCGACCACCGGATCGCGCTGTCGGCGCGCGCGTCGCTCGGCGCGTCGCGCACGGCGGTGACGCTCTCGGACCTGTACACGACCGGCCTCACGCCGGTCGACGATCACGGCTGGGGTACGGTGTCAGCGGCGTCGCTCGGCGCGGAGTTCGCGCCGGTCGCGCTGCAGAGGTTCCGGCTCGGCGTCGGCGCGGAGGTCGGTTATGTCGCGACCTCGGCGATCGCGCTGCACGCGTACCCGAGCGATCGGCCCGCCAGCGATCTGTCGATCGCGACGACCTACGCGTCGATCGGTCACCTCGACCTCGACGGCTGGGCGTTCCGGTTCAGCGTGCACGCCGCGTTCTGACGTGCACGCCACCTGGGCGCGGGTCACTCCCCGCGCAGCGTGGTGTCGCCCTTCACGTCGAGGAACGGCTCGAGCTTCTTCAGCGAGCGATAGCCGAACCCCTTCACGCGGCGCAGATCCGCGACCCGCTTGAACGGACCGTGCTTGGCCCGGTACGCGACGACGCGCTCGGCCTTCGACGGGCCGACGCCGGGCAAGAGGATCAGCTGCTCCTCGGTGGCGGTGTTGAGGTTGAGCTTGCCGCTGACCGACTTGCCGCCGCGGCGCGGCGCCGGGCGATCATCGTCGGCGGAGGCCGCGCCACCCGCGGGCGCGGGTGCGGCGGCGGTGGCGGCGGGTGCGGCGAGGGCGGGCGTGGCGCTCATCCAGGTGGTGGCGCCGGTGACGAGCAGCGCGGCGATCGCGATCGCGAGGCCGGCCTTGTGGACGAGGGTCGTGAGCTTGGTCATGGGAATCTCCGTGAGCGTGAAGTCGTGGGATCGGGATCAGAAGGGCAGGTCGTTGTTGGCGGCGCCGTCGGTCGGCGACGCGATGGCGCGCATCCCGCCGCGGCGCTTGGACGACGCCGAGTCGCGCTCGCGCAGATCTTCCTCGTCGAGCTCGCGCAGCTGCAGCTTCTGGTTGGCCGGCAGGACGTCCAGGTAGAGGTTGATCGACTGGTCGCGGTTGGGGAACGCGGTCCCGACGCGCAGCCAGAACGTGGTGCCGTCCTTGCGCTCGATCGGGCACAGGATCTTGAAGATCTTGCGGGACTGGGGATTGGGAGACGTGGTCATCGACATGGTCATGGGTTGATCCCTCCTCGTGGGATGCGCCCGCCACGAGCAACCTCGATGCCACCTCACAACCACGCGTGATCGTTCGACGGGTGTCCGGCTGCCGGACATCGCGCGCCCGACCGACGGACATGCGGCCGCCGCCCGGGCACTCCCGGACGCGCCGCCCCTCATCTCCCGCGCGCGCTACGGCGCGGCCGGCAGATCGATCGTCACGGACGTCGCGCGATCCGCGGTGATCGTCACGGTGCGCCGCACGATCGCGGCCTCGCTCATCACCAGCTGGCCGCCCTTCATCCCGGTCGCGACCGGCGCGTGCCAGACGACGAGATCGTAGGAGCCCGCGGGGATGTCATCGATCCGGAACTTGCCGTCGGCGTCGGTGAGCGCGGCGTAGGGATGCACGAACCCCAGCGCCCACGCCGGCGCGACGCCCGCGCTGCTGTCCGAGATCCGGACGATGCCCGCGTCGAGCGGCGTGCGCCGCGACACGCCGGGCGCGAGCGCGATCGGATCGCCGCCGGTCGTGGCCAGGGTCACCGGCGCGGTGTCGGCGTTGATGAGCTCGAGGTTCGAGGGCGCGGGCGCGACGATCTGGACCGTCGGCACCAGCGCGCAGCCGCGCCGCTCGAGCTGGCCGCCCAGCTGCAGCGTGCGCGCGGCCGCCGCCAGCGGCCGACCGCGGTTGATCCGGTCGAGGAACACGACGGTATCGGCGACCGCGCCGCTGGCGCCGAGCACCAGCGTGGGGTTCTCGATCTCGCCGCACGCGGTGGTGAGCGTCGCCGACGCCTTCGGCGGCCGGGACCAGCGCACCGCGCCGACCACCGCGCCGCCGGTCTGCACGCCGATCGAGAGGTACGTCGGGGGCGCCGGGCGCGGCCGCGACGGCGCATTCGGCGCACCGCCGTAGCCGTAGTAGGCGCCGCCGTAGATCGATCCGCCGTAGATGGAGCCACCGTAGATCGAGCCGCCGTACTCGCCGATCGAGTCGCGGTAGGCCTGATCCGAGCGGCGCTCCGCGGCCGCGGGGTCGTCGTCGCCGGCGCCGTCGAAGAACAGCGCGCCCGAGGCCGCGGCCAGCTGGCCGGTGCCCTCGTCGAACGCCGAGCCCGCGGGGTGCATCGGCCCCGCGGCCTTGGATCCGCACGCCGCGCAGACCACGACGAGCGAAGCGAGGCGGCGTCCCATCGGATGAGCATGCATCGACGGGCACCGCCCAGCAACTCGCGCGGCGATCGCGCGCCGATCAGCCCGCGATCAGCGCGACCAGCGCATCGACGAACGCCTGCGGCGCGGCCACGAACGGCAGGTGCGAGGTCGGCAGCTCCACGACCGTCGCGACATGGCCATGGGCCGCGATCATCCGCCGCTGCAGCGCCGGCGTGACCGCGCGGTCCTTCGTCGTCGACAGGTAGTCGAGCCGGACCCGACCGAAGTTGCCCGCGGTCAGGTGCGCCACGCCCTGGAACGGCGCGAGTGGCTCGGGCTTCTGGCCCGCGACGATGGTGCCCTGGATCTCGGCGGGGACGTCGGCGCAGATCGCCTCGGGCAGGGCCTCGGGCTTGATCGACACGGTGCTGTAGTCGGGCGCGAACACCATGTTGGCGCCGACCAGGCTGTCGGTGTCGGTGCGGGCCAGGGCCTCGAGCGAGTCGCCATCCGCGGGCAGGTACGCGCCGACCAGCACCAGCCGCGCGACCCGCTCCGGGTGGCGCTCGGCGACGCCGGTCACGACCATGCCGGCCATGCTGTGGCCGACCAGCACCACCGGCGCCCGCTCGGCGGTGACGACCGCGTCGATCGCCGCCACGTAGCTGTCGAGGGTGATGCCCACGACTGGCGTGTGATCGTCGCCGTGGCCGGGCAGGTCCGGCGCGACGACCCGGTAGCCGCGGGCCTCGAGCAGCGGGCGCGCCGCATCCCAGGCGTGGTGGTCGGCGAAGGCGCCGTGGACGAGGACGATCGTGGGCATGGGCTGGCTCGCTGGGGTAGGGGTGGGGTTCGCGGCGCCGCAGCCCAGCAGGGCGGCGGCGAGGACAGCGGCGGCGCGCATCGCGCCTCTCCTCGGTTCAGAGCCTGCGAGGCGTTCGCCTCCAGGCACTTGTTCGATCGATCGGGACCGTCGAGGACGACGGTTCCGATCTCCTCCGGACCTGAGCCGGCTCACTTCGTTCGCCTCAGTCATGGGCTCCTCGCGGACGACGACGCGTCGCGAGCGCCAGGGTGGCGTCGCGGCCGCCGCCGGCAAACCCAGCCCGCTGCACCTCCCGGTTCGACGCCATCGAACATCGCGACGCGCAAGAGTTTCGCGGGCACCGCGAACTGGCAGGCGGCGCGAGAGTGTCCTACCCTCTCACGCAGGGGGCACGTGACCGATCCGATCGTAGGCATCGACCTGGGAACGACCAACACGGTCATCGCGATCGGCGACGAGACCGGCGCGCCGCGCGTGCTCGCCGACGACAACGGCTACAAGATCCACCCGTCGGTGGTGTCGTTCCACCCGAACGGCTCGGTGATCGTCGGCGCCGAGGCCAAGCAGCGCAAGGTCATCGATCCGCGCAACACGGTCTACTCGGCCAAGCGCCTGATCGGCCGGAGCTATCGCTCGCGCGAGATCCAGGCGGCGCAGACCCGCATGCCCTACGTGATCAAGGAGGGCGTGAACCAGCAGCCGGTGATCGTGACCCGCGGCGGCGAGTTCGCGGTGCCCGAGATCTCCGCGATCATCCTCGATCACGTGCGCAACATCGCGCGCAAGCGGCTGGGTACCGAGGTGTCGCGCGCGGTCGTGACCGTGCCCGCGAACTTCAACGACGCGCAGCGCTCGGCGACCGCGACCGCCGGCGCGATCGCCGGCCTGACGATCGTGCGCGTGCTCAACGAGCCGACCGCGGCGGCGCTGGCCTACGGCTACCAGAAGCAGCTGTCGCGCACGATCGCGGTCTACGACTTCGGCGGCGGCACGTTCGACGTGAGCGTGCTGCGCCTCGACGATCAGGTCTACGAGGTGCTCGGCACCGCCGGCGACTCGTTCCTCGGCGGCGACGACCTCGACGAGCGCCTGGTCGAGCACATGGCGACCGCGTTCCTGGCCAAGTCCCGCGTCGATCTGCGCGAGAACGAGCTCGCGCTCATGCGCCTGCGGCAGGTCGCGGAGCAGACCAAGATCGAGCTGTCGCGGCGGACGCGCGCGATCGTCAAGGTCGACGAGATCGCGTACGGCCCGGGCGGCGCGCCGCTCAACCTCGAGCTCGAGATCACGCGCGACGAGCTGATCGGCAAGGTCGGCGACATCATCGATCGCACCTTTCCGGTGTGCGAGGAGGCGCTGCGCCTCGCCGGCGCCAACGTCGGCGACATCGAGGACGTCGTGCTGGTCGGCGGCACCACCAAGATCCCGCATGTCCGCGACAAGGTCACGCGGTTCTTCGGCAAGACCCCGCGCACCGACGTCAACCCGGAGGAGGCGGTCGCGGTCGGCGCCGCGCTCCAGGCCAGCGCGCTGCAGCGGATCCTGTCGTCGAAGCGCAACACCGCGCGCTCCACGATCCCGCCGCCGGGTACGCCGATGGGCGTGCGCTCGTCGACCGAGCCGCCGCCGGTCGCAGGCGCGCCGCGCACCACCGCGCCGCGCGTGGTGTCGCTGGCGACGGCACACGATCCCGAGGAGCCGACCGGCATCCGCGAGGTCCGGCGCAGCACCCAGCCGATGGGCCTGCCGATCACGCCGGCGGTGCGCGCGGGGACCGAGCGCCCGGTGCAGCGCGGCGCGGTGGTCGATCGCTTCGAGGAGGGCGGTTCGCGGCCGGGCACGAACCCCGGCACCTCGCCGGATGCCAAGCCGCTGGCGCGCATCACCAAGCCGGGCGCGGCGCCGCCGCCGATCCCCGCGGTGCCGGGCGTGATCCCGCCGGTGCCGACCGCGTCGCCGTCGGCGCGCACGATGTTCGGCGTGCCGGCCGCGCCGATCGCGACCCCGACCTATCCGGTGCCCGCGACCACGCCGGTCCTCGACTTCGAGGAGCTGCAGACCGGCTCGCAGCGCGCCGACTTCGAGCTGCCCGCGACCTCGCCCAACTTCGAGCTGCCCGCGACCGCGCCGAACACCGCGCTGCCACCGCCCGAGGCGTATCGCCCGGCCGCGCCCGAGCAGCGCACGATGATGATCCCGGCGTCGCCGAGCTCGCTGCCGCCCGCTGGCGGCGTGTTCGCGCCGTCGTCGGCGCCGACCAAGCAGGGCGCGCCGCCGCCGCCGCAGGCGTTCGCGCCACCCGCGTTCGCGCCGCCGGCGTTCACGCCGCCCACGCCGCCGCCCGCCCTCGCGCCGCCGCCGATCGTCGCCCCGCCGCCGGTCGCGCGGCCCGCGCCGGTCATCCACGACGTGACGCCGGCGTCGTTCGGCATCGGCACGGTCGCGGGCTACTGCGAGGAGCTGGTGCGCCGCAACGCGCGCCTACCCGCCGAGACCAAGCGCGTGTTCGTGACCTCGCGCGACAAGCAGCAGACCGTGCGCATCCGCGTGTGCCAGGGCGAGTCGCGTCGCATCGACGAGAACGTCGTGCTCGGCGATCTCGTGCTCGACAACCTCGAGGCCCGGCCGCGCGGGGAGACCTCGATCGAGGTCACCTTCGCGATCGACGCCTCGGGCATCCTGCGGGTGAAGGCGCGCGACTCGCGCACCGGCCAGGAGCAGCGCGCCAGCCTCGAGGTCCTCGGCGCGCAGTCGCCGGCCGAGGTCGAGGCCGCGGCCAATCGCCTGCGCGAGCTGCGGCGCTAGTACTAGTTCATCCCTTCGACATCGCCGCCGTAGCCCTCACCGCCGAACGACCCGTCCGGGCCGAGCTCGAACTGCGCGTTGTTGATCCACCACTGGTCGTTGCCCTTGGCCGTGACCTTGCCGCGCCACACGCCGCCGCCCGCCGGGGTCAGCGTCACCTCGAAGGCCTGGTGGCAGGGCGACGACAGCCCCTCGACGCAGCCGATCTGCCCGTCGACGTGGACCTCGCTCGCGGTGCCGGTGATCGCCCCGGTGAACGGCTCCATGCCTGAGGTCTTGGTGAGCGTGCTGCCCTCGACCTGGCAGTGGTGGGGCCCGAGCGCGCCGCCGTCGAAGACGAACTCGCAGGCGTAGGAGCCCGCGGCGAGCGGCGAATCACCGGCGGGCTTGGGCGCCTCGTTGCCGAGGGACGGGGCCGGCTTGGCACCGCCACAGGCGGCCAGCGCCAGTAGCGCAACAGCGAGAGAATTCCGGACGGGCTTCATCATCCGTCGATCGTACCGCAGCTGAACCCGCGTTCGCGCGCGCCACACTCCCGTCGCCAGCGCCGCGTGCTATGAGGGGGCGTGGCCGCGCGCTCGAGCACGATCGATCGGAACACCAAGGAAACCCAGATCCGCGTCGCGCTCGCGCTCGACGGCACCGGCAAGCGGTCGATCCACACGCCGATCCCCTTCCTCGGCCACATGCTCGACGCGTTCGCGCGCCACGGGCTGTTCGACCTCGAGGTCACGGCCGCCGGCGACATCGAGATCGATGGCCACCACACCGTCGAGGACACCGGCCTGACCCTGGGCGCCGCGTTCAAGGATGCGCTCGGCGATCGCGCCGGCATCGCGCGCTACGGCTGGGCGACCCTGCCGATGGACGAGGTGCTGGTGTCGTGCGCGGTCGATTTCTCGGGCCGGCCCGCGTTCGTCTGGAACGTCACCGGCCTCGAGGGCAAGTGGATCGGCACGTTCGACTGCGAGCTCGCGAAGGAGTTCTTCTCCGCGTTCGCGATCCGCGCCGAGTGCAACCTGCACGTCAACCTGCACTACGGCGGCAACGCGCACCACGTCATCGAGTGCGCGTTCAAGGCCTTCGCCAAGGCCGTCGACATGGCCACCAAGATCGATCCGCGGCTCGGCGGCGCGGTGCCGTCGACCAAGGGCACGTTGACCGAATGATCGCCGTCGTCGACGTCTGCTCCGGCAACCTGCGCTCGGTCGAGAAGGCGATCGCGCACGTCGGCGGCGACCCGGTCGTCACCGCCGATCCCGATGTCGTCCGGCGCGCGGACAAGATCGTCGTGCCCGGCCAGGGCGCGTTCGGCATGTTCGCCCACGGCCTCGAGGCGCGTGGCCTCGAGCCGGCGCTGCGCGAAGCGCTCGCCCGCGGCGTGCCGATGCTGGGCATCTGCCTCGGCCTGCAGGTGCTGTTCGAGGACAGCGAGGAGCAGGGCCCGGTGCGCGGCCTCGGCTTGCTCCCCGGCCACATCGTGAAGTTCCGCCCGACCGATCGCACGCTCAAGGTGCCGCACATCGGCTGGAACCAGGTGCAGCGCACCGCGCTCGGCGCGCGCGAGCCGCTGCTCCGCGGCCTGCCCGAGTCGCCCTACGTCTACTTCGTGCACTCGTACTACGCGGCGCCGAGCGATCCGTCGGTGGTCGCGCTCGAGTGCGACTACGGCGGCGGGTTCTGCGCCGCGGTCCGCAAGGACAACCTGTTCGCCTGTCAGTTCCACCCCGAGAAGAGCCAGGCGGTGGGCCTGGCGATCTTGCGCAACTTCGTCGAGGCACGCGCGTGAAGATCTGGCCGGCGATCGATCTGCTCGAGGGCAAGGCGGTGCGGCTGCACGAGGGCAAGCGCGATCGCGCGACCGTCTTCCACGACGAGCCCTGGCAGCTGCCGGCGATGTTCGCGGCCGAGGGCGCCGAGGGCCTGCATGTCGTCGATCTCGACGGCGCGTTCGCCGGTGCGCCGGTGCAGCGCGCGCTGGTCGAGCGCCTGGTCGCCGCGTCGACGATGCCGGTGCAGGTCGGCGGCGGCATCCGCGATCGCGCGGCGGTCGAGGCGATCATCGCCGCCGGCGCGTCGCGCGTGGTGCTCGGCACCGCCGCGGTCCGCGATCCCAAGCTGGTCGAGGAGGTCTGCCGCGCGCACCCGCACCGCATCGTGATCGCGGTCGACGCGCGCGATGGCGTGGTCGCGGTGGCGGGCTGGGTCGAGGCCTCCGATATCACCGCGATCGAGCTCGGCAAGCGCGCCGCGGCCTGGGGCGCGGCGGCGCTGCTCTACACCGATGTCGCGCGCGACGGCACCGGCGCCGGGCCCAACATCCCGGCGACCGCGGCCCTGTCCCGCGACGCGGGCATCGAGGTGATCGCCTCGGGCGGCGTGTCCTCGCTCGACGATCTGCGCGCGCTGCGCGACGCTGGCATCCCGGCGGTCGTGGTCGGCCGCGCGCTCTACGACAAGAAGTTCACGCTCGCCGAGGCGGTGCGGGTCGCCCACGAGGCGCGATGCTGACCCGCCGGATCATCCCGTGCCTCGACGTGAAGGACGGCCGGGTCGTGAAGGGCACGAACTTCGTGTCGCTGCGCGACGCCGGCGATCCGGTCGAGCAGGCCTCGGCCTACGACGCGCAGGGCGCCGACGAGATCTGCTTCCTCGACATCTCGGCCTCGCCGGAGGGGCGGTCCACGCTCACCGACGTCGTCGCGCGCACCGCCGATCGGGTGTTCGCGCCGCTGACCGTCGGCGGCGGCGTGCGCGTGGTCGACGATGCGGTGCGGCTCCTCGACGCCGGCGCCGACAAGATCGCGATCAACACCGCGGCGATCCGCACGCCGCAGCTCGTGAACGACGCGGCCGCGCGCTTCGGCGCACAGGCGATCGTCGTCGCGATCGACGCCAAGCGGCGCGCCGACGGCGGCTGGGAGGTGTTCTCGCACGGCGGCCGCACGCCCGAGGGCATCGACGCGCTGGCGTGGTGCCGTGAGGTCGCGGATCGCGGCGCGGGCGAGATCCTCTTGACCAGCATGGATCGCGACGGCACGCGCTCGGGCTACGACCTCGAGCTGGTGCGCGCGGTCGCCGATGCCGTGAGCATCCCGGTGATCGCCTCGGGCGGCGTGGGCGAACTCGACCACCTCGCGGAGGGCCTGCTCGCGGGCGCCGACGCGGTGCTCGCGGCCTCGATCTTCCACTACGGCCGGCACACGATCGGCGAGGCCAAGCAGTTCCTCGCGGCGCGCGGCCTGCCGATCCGCCCGCTGTGAAACCATCGGGGCGCATGCATCGCCTCGCAGCCACGGGTCTGTTCGCGGTCGCGGCCTGTCACGGCAAGCCACCGACCGCGCCCGCACCGACCGCGCCAGCACCGGCGGTGGTCGCGCCGACCGCCGCCTCGCTGTGGACCCAGCTCTCGTCCTCGCCGATCCCGCTGCCCGCGGGCACCGGCGACTACTCGTGCGATGGCAAAGGCACCCTCGGCGCGATGGCGCTCGAGCAGTTCGCGCTGTTCAACGCCGACGGCAAGGGCGTGATCGACGCCACCTGCGCGCCGCTCGCGGGCGGGCGCTGGAAGTGCCGCACGGTGATCCACTACGCGCCGCGGCCCGGCAATCCGTGCAGCGGCAACGCGACCTCGCAGTTCGCCTACGAGCTCGATGCCGCCGGGCAGATCGTCCCGATCACGCTCGAGTGCATGGGCACCGGCTGATCACAGCCGCGCGCGCTTGAAGAGCCGGAGCAGCAAGAGCAGCAAGACCGCGCCGATGAAGGCGACGGCGATCACGCCGGCCAGGCCGGCGAGCGGCGCGTGCCACCCGGCCTCGCGGAACACGTAACCGCCGATGAAGGCGCCGACGATCCCGACGACGATGTCGCCGATGATGCCGTAACCGTCGCCAACGACCATCGACGCGAGCACGCCCGCGACGAGACCAACGATGAGCCAGGTGAGGATGGGGTCCATGTCCCCGAGCTAGAGCATCGCTCGTGCCATCGGGGCTCGCTGCGATCCCGGAGGCTTGCGACGGTCGCGGTGAGCGCAGGCGCACGGTGGGCGGGGCGCGGCGGCGCCATCACGACGCCCAGTGCGCCAGCATGTCGAGGTCGCAGACGCGCGGCGCTCGCGGCGCGGGGATCGGCCGGATGGAGGCCGCGACCCGATCCACCAGCCCCGGGAAGGGATCGTCCCGATCGCCCGGCGGCGCAGCCGGATCGGCCTCGCTCACCAGCTGGACGCGGTACGCGTAGCGCGTGTCGAACAGCTCCACCGTATGCGCGATCCAGCGCGCGCCGTGCCGCGCGCCGATCGCGCGCCAGGCGGTGCCGCGGAGCCCGTGCGGGGACGCCACCGCCACGGGGCCCTCGCGACGCTCCATCTCGACCTCGCGCGGCGCGCCGAGGCGCAGCTGCTCGAACACCGATGGATCATTCGCGCTTCGCGCCGGCGGTACGATCAGGCGCGCACGTCCGTCGTCCGGACTCCACTCGGCGGTGAGGCCCGACGCCGACGCTCGCCATCCCGGCGGCGGTTCGTACTCGAAGCGCCGCCAGCGCAGCTCCCCGAGCCCGAGCCGCGCCGCGCGCATCAGCTGGTCGAGCGCCGCCCGGATCTCGGGTCCCCGCGCGGCATCGAGGATCACGGCGTCATAGCGCTGGTACGTGTGGTCGCCGAAGACCGCGCCGTGCGCGAGCTCGATCGCGCACCCGGCCTCGCGATCGACGCCCGCGATCCGCAGCAGCGCGGCGCGCTCGCCCTCGTCGGTCGCGAACCGCTGCGCGTCGACGAGGCGGACCTCGTCCAGCCGGCACGCGGCGCGCGCCAGGGCGCGGGCCGTGAGCTCCGCCAGCTCGACCAGCGGCGCGACCTCCTCGCGGATCTCGATCGCGCCGATCGCGCGTCCACCAGGCGGGACAAGCGTGAGCCGCCCCGCGATCGCGGTGGCGCGCCACGACGGCAACATCGCGTGGAGGTCCATGGCGATCACTCTCCGAACAGCGTGTCGTACATCTTGCTCTGCCAGCTCGGGTTGTCCTCGGTGTGTCCGTCCTGGTAGTCGGCGGCGTCCTCGGTGTGGGCGCGGTTGAGGTACAGGTCGATGCCTTTGCCCGCGAGCGTGCCGACGCCATAACCGGCGGCGCCAGCGCTGAGCACGGCCGCGGCGGGCACGGCCGCGGCGCCGAGCCCCGCGCCCACACCACCGGCCTCGCCGGCCGCGAGGATCGTGCCCCCGACCTCGGCCATCGACATGCCGCCCATCATGCCCGTGGTCAGCCCGCCACCGAGCAGCGAGCCCATGCCGCCCAGGCCGCTGCCCAGCATCCCCACGCCGCCGGCGATGCGGTCCGGGATCGACTTGCTGTCGTCGGCCATCACCGAGCCACCACCGGCGATGCCGGTCACTGCCTTCATCGCATCGATCATCCACATCTGGTCACCTCCATCGGGCACTGGCCCGGTCTATGACGGCTGTGCGAGGGAGGCCGGCTTGTGACCACGGTGGCGATGAAATTCGATCAGCGCGCGGCGGCGGGCTGCTCGAGCGCGGTCGCGTAGATCACGACCCGGCGATTCGCGCTGCGCGGCTCGAGCACCGCGTCATGCTCGCCGACCGCCGCGGTCGTCAGCTGCGCCGTCGGCACGCCGCGGGTCCGCAGGTAGGCCACGACCGCGTCGGCGCGCCGCATCGACAGCGCGAGGTTGTAGTCCTTGGTGCCGACCGGATCGGCGAAGCCCTGGACGCGGAGCGTGCGCTCGGGGTTGGCGAGCACCCACGCAGCGACATCGTCGAGCAGCGGCAGCGCGCTCGGCTGCAGCACCGCCGAGTCGAGGGCGAAGAACACCTGATCCTCGGGCGCGATCCGCATCGCGCCATCGGAGGCGGCGCTGGCCGGTCGCGCCTCGAGCGCCGGCGGATCCTTGAACTCGGGCGCGGCGGGGACGGTGGCGGCGTGCTTCTCGCTCGAGCACCCCGCGGACGCGATGAGGGACGCAAACAGGAACGCGGCGATGGTGGAGATACGCATGGCCGCAGGCCAATGCAGTCACCGTGCCGCGCGGCGAAGTCGCGGGGTTGCGGGGCGCGGGGGCGGCGCGAGCGAGGCGTGCGCGCACACCGCGCCTTGGCGTCACGTGCCGCGGGGCTGCGCGTCGTCCTCGATCATCGTGGTCAAGATCGGCCGCATCGCGGCGAGCGGCGGCGTGAACAGCGACAGCTGATCGGGATCGGCGAAGACCACCGCGAAGTCGTCGGGCGCGAGCGCGCGCGCGAGCCGGGTCGCGAACTGATCGCGGAGCATGCGCACGTAGTGCTCGGCGTCGTAGTCGCGCGGATCGTTGCGGTTGTCGCGCAGGATCGGCGACAGCGGGCCGAGCTCGTCGTCATCGTCGTCGTCGCCGACGTCCTCGTCGGGCTCGTCGATGACGCGGCCGCCCTGGGCCGTGCGATACACGCGCACGCGCTCGCCGATCGACCACGTGGTGCGGCCGCTCGCGATCATCGCCTCGTACGCGAACTCGCGCCGGGTGTCGCGGATCGTGGCGTACTGGCCGGGCGACTTGGTGAGCCGCACCCGCGCGCAGACCTCGATCGTCGGCAGCGAGCGCTCGCGCAGCGCGGTCACCATCGCGAGGTAGGCGGCGCGCACGCCCGGCACGTCGCCGACGAGCAAGGCGCGCACCGCGTCGCGCAGGAAGGCCGCGCCGTAGGGCTCGGCGCGGCTCGAGCGAAACGCCACGCCGCGCATCGTCAGCGCGCCGTCGTAGGCGAGCAGCGCGTAGTTCTTGGGCTCGTGCGACAGCATCGCGGCGTAGCGGCCCTCGAACTCGAGCTGCACCAGCGGCGGCAACAGGGCCGCGACCTCGGCGACCGCGCGGCGCTCGTCCGCCTCGGTCCATTCCGGCGGCACCGCGGCGTAGACGCCATCGGTGTCGGCCTCGAGCAAGGTCACGCCGCGCGCGGCCAGCTCGCGGCACATGAGCGCGAGGGTCTCGCGGCCGCGGCGGGTGACCTCGTTGGCGGCGTGGACATCGGCGAAGCGGGTGAGGCCGCCGGCGGCGAGGTAGCCGTACGCCGAGTTGACGATCAGCTTGAGCGCCGCCGAGGTGCCCTCGTGGCGGTGGCGCTCGGCGGAGTGCGGCGGCGCGAGCTTGGCCGCGGCCTTGGCGGCGAGCCGCTGCGTGACCAGGCGATCGACCAGCGCGAGCAGCGCGCCCTGGCGATCGCGCGCCGGGCCGATCTTGAACGCGCGCATCAGCGAGGGATACAGGCTCGCGACGTCGGCCTTGACGATGCGATGCGCGACGCCGGCCGCGAACAGGTGCAGCGCGGCGCCGCTATGGGTGGTGCCATCGCCAGGCTCGTGCGCGGGCAGCGCGGCGCCGGCGCGCAGGTACGCGCGCACCAGCAGCGGATCGATCACGCCGGTGGCGGCGCCGGCATCGGCCACGCGCTCGTAGCGCCGCGGCGCCATCTGCGCGAGCGCGAAGGCCGCGCCGCCGAGGGTGCGCGACAGTCCGGCGACCTCCTCGACGTCGGCGATCGCGTAGCGCCGCACGCGCTCGGGATCGCGCGCGAAGGTCGCGAAGATCTTGTCGCCGCGGATCAGCTCGCGATCGGGGCCGGCGAGCCCGAGGTGGCGCGCGACCGCCTTCAGGCCGTGGCCGGGCAGATCGCGCGCGGCGAAGTCGTGGCGGCGGACCGCATCGAGCGTGTCGATCAGCTCGCGACCCGGCGCGATGAACCGGATGCGCCGCTTCGAGCCGCGATCGCCGACCGCGACGCCGCGCTGCGCGGTGCGCTGGCGCAGCCCGGCCCCGACCCGCCCGAGCGCGAGCGGCACGCCGAGGATCCGGGCGCGCTGCTCGAGGAACGGCAGATCAAAGCCGTGCAGGTTGTGGTTCTCGATCACGTCGGGATCGACCGCCGCGACGCGCTCGACCAGGCGCGCGATCAGCGCGGCCTCGCCGCGATCGGTGCCGTCGGTGGCCTCGAGCGTCTCGGCGCGGCCGTCGGGTTCACGGACCGCGATCAGGAAGATGCGATCGCGCGCGGCGTCGAGGCCGGTAGTCTCGAGATCGAACTGCATGCGCCGCACGTCGGGCCAGGCGAGGTCGCGGAAGTAGGTGCGGCCGGTCGCGACCAGGTACTGCTCTTCCGGGGCGAGGAGCAGCACGCCCTCGCCGAGCTCGCGCACGTGGCCGACGCGATGGCCGAGGCGCGCGCTCGCGCCGTGGGTGACCGCGGCGGTGAGGGTCGCGAGATCATCGGCGCGAACCAGGTGGCGCAAGGCGCCCGGCCCCGCCAGCTCGCGGATCGTGATGCGCGTGCGGTCGCCGTCGCGGCCAAGGCGCGACCCGAGGTGCGCCAGGTCCTCGGCGCGCTCGAGCAAGAGCCACGGCCGGAAGCGCACGTCCTCGCGCACCAGCGCGCCGTCCACGCGCCGCCAGACGTGGACCACGCCATCGCCCTCGGACCACACCGAGACGATGCCCGGCGTGTGATCCCAGCCCCAGAGCCATTCGTCTTCGCGCGCCGACACGCCCGCTTCCCATACCACGCTCACTGGACATCCGTTCCCGTCGGACGTGAGAACTGCATGAGGGGCGCCGGTCCGTCCAAATCCGCGTCAGTGGCGAGTCGATTCGCCGATCTGGGGAAGACTGAGGCGCCAGGCTAGCAGGGGGCCCCGGTTACACCTGGCGAAATACCGAGAACCACATTGGTGAGATCCGGTACGCCCTGTGCAACCTGCGTTCTAGGTGACGATGTCCGACGCGTACTTCGATGACTGGACGATCGACCGCGCAGCGCGTCGTGCGGAGACCCAGAGCTCCGAGACCGTGCTCGAGGTGTCGCTGGGCTCGATGCTCAGCGCCGAGCTGGTCGAGCTGATCCTCGAGCGGTCGGACGCGCGCAGGCCGTCGCGCTCGATCGGCGTGTGGGCCCCGGCCATGGCGGTCAGCGTGCGGGTCTCGGCGATCGATCTCGGCGCCCGGCGCGGCGCGGCGGCGGCCATCCCCGACCTCGCGGCGCTGGTGCTCACGACCTTCGTCGACGGCGGCTTCTGCGCGATCATCGAGCCCGGCGGCGGCCCGATCTTCGTGCGGCTCCTGCCCGCGGTCGATCCGGACGCCGACGAGGTCACCACGATGTGCCGGCAGCTGGACGAGGATCAGATCCGCGCCCAGGTGCTCGCGGTCGCCGAGCGGTTCCGCGCCGCAGTCGAGCGCCGCCCCGGGCTGCGCGAGCTGGTCGTCGAGGTCCGCCTCGGCGAGGGCGCGATCGTCGGCGCGCCCGAGCACATCGGCGCGCTGCTGGCGGCGTCGATGTGGCGCCCGGCCTGACAGAGCGACGATCGCTCAGCGCGCGATCACCGCGGTGATCGCGATCAGCATCGCGGCGGCGATCACCCCGGTGGCCCACGCGTGGCGCAAGGCGAGCGGCTCGATCGAGGTCGCCGCGCGCGTGCGGCGCAGCGCCAGCGCCTCGCGCAGCGGATCGGGCCGCCCCGGCTCGCTCGGAGAGGCCTCGGCGATCCGCGCGCGCAGCGCCTGGGCCGCGGCCGGCGAGTCGGTCCGCGCGACGACGATCTCGCGCGTCGACATCACCGCGATCGCCCGCGGATCGCTGTCGAGCGCGGCCACGCGCACCAGCGCATCGACCACCAGCAGCTCGCTGCTCGCATCGACGACGTGCGGGCCGATCGCGTAGATGCCCGGCCGCCACGGCAGCGTGCGAGTCAGCCAGGCCGCGCGCTGCGCGCCGGCGATCAGCCACGCGCCCAGCCCCGCGCACGGCGCGCCCACGAGCATCGCGCGGGGCGCGCCATCGAGCGCCACCGCCGTCCCCATCAGCGCGAGCGCCAGCACCATCAGCCCCAGCGCCAGGCGATGGCGCGGCGGGGGGCGGCGCGCGGCCAGCCAGACCGCACCGGGCGCGCGCTGCCCGTGGAGCATCGCGACCAGCGCATCCGCCCCCACCGGCGTCAGCGATCGAAACGGGACGGTCAGGGACGGCGCTGGCACAGGCGGCTCGCGGGCATGGCCGGCCTATCGCGCGGGCGCGTCCGCGGTTGCGCCGAGGCGTGAGATTCCGCCCGGCACGGCGCGGCAGCCGTGTGCCGGCGGCTACTTGGCCGCGGGCGCGGCTGCCGGCTTCGTGTCCTTGGCGTCGGCCTTCGGCAGCGCCGCAGGCCGGAGCACCGCCTGCACGGTGTCGCCGCCCTTCAGGTACTTGAGCGCAGCCGCCTTCACGTTCGCCGAGGTCACGCGCGCCAGCAGCGGGTCGAGCTCCAGGATCGCCTTGGGATCATCGTTGAACCGCCAGCTGTCCTCGAGCTGGTTGACCCACCACCAGTTCTCCCGCTTGTCGGTCTCGCGGCCGCGGACCAGCTGCTCGCGCACCTTCTCGAGATAGACGTCGCCGATGCCGTCCTTCTGGATCGCGGCGATCGTCGCGTACACCGCGGCGGTCAGCTTGTCGACGTTGTCGGGGTTGCAGCTGAAGAACACGCCCCAGGTGCGCTCCTCGCGCGGCTGGCGCGACTGCCACGCCCAGAAGCTGACCCCGTAGACGCCGCTCATGTCCTCGCGCAGCACCTCGCGCAGCCGGATGTCGAGGACCATCTGCAGCACGGTGAGGTCGCGCTCGGTGACCTTCGACCACTTCGCGTCAGCGTGCCCGGCCAGGTACACCGAACTCTTGGCCTCCACACCCTGCTTCACGGTCAGCGACCGCTTGCCGTGCGGGAAGCGCACGCCGATGTCCTTCCAGTGCTCCTTGCGGTGGGTCGCGGGCAGGCTCGCGAGATAGGTCTCGGCCAGCGGCTTGAGCGTCGCGAGATCGATGTTGCCGACGAAGAAGAACGTGAAGTCGCTCGCGTCACCGAACCGGTCCTTGTAGATCGCGAGCGCGCGATCGAGGTCGACCTTGTCGACCGCCTCGGGCGTCACCGGCAGGCGGCGCTTGTGGTTCTGGCTGATGAACGTGTCCATGTCCTCGCGGAAGGCGTTCTCGGGCGAGAGGCGGCGGTTGGTCGCCTGATCGCGTTGCCTCACCTTCCACTGCTTGAACGACTCGGCGTCCTTGCGCGGCGCGGTGAAGCGCAGGTGGATGAGCTGAAGGAAGGTCTCGAGATCCTGCGGCGAGGCCCGGCCCCACGCGCCTTCCTCCAGCTCGCCGATCCACGCGCCGACCGAGGCGACCTTGCCGGTCAGCACCCGATCGAGCGCGACCGGATCGAACTCGCCAACGCCACCGTCGCTGACCACCGAGCCCGCGAAGCGCGCGCTGTCCCAGTCCTTGTCGGACACGAGCGAGGTCCCGCCCTGCGAGAACGCGCTCATCTGGATCTCGTCGTTCTGGAAGTCGGTCGGCTTCACCACGACCTTCGCGCCGTTCGACAGCGTCCACTCGGTGACGCCCAGCTCGGGGATCTCCCGGGTCGACACGATCGAACCAGCGGTGGGCGGCGTCGCCATCAGCGCGGTGGCGGTCGCGGAGTCGACCCACGGATCCAGGTTGGCTCTGGCGATCTTATCCGCGATCGCCCGCACGCGCGCCTCGTCGGGCAGCGTCGCGTTCGCCGGACCCGCGACCGTGATCACGCGGCCTCGGCCGGTGCCGCTCTTCGCGAGCGCGTTCTCTTCGTCGAGCGTGATCCCACCGATCATCGCGCGGGTCATCGCGAGCTCCACGTCGCGGCCAGGCATCTGCTCGGCGGTGAAGAAGTTGCGGGTGATCTCGTCGGTGAGCTCGCGCGGGTCGGTCTTGTCGAACTCCTTGGCGTCGCGCTCGAGGCCGCGCAGCGCGTCGGTCTTCGCGCGTTCCAGCTCGCCCGCCGTGAAGCCGAAGCGCTCGACGCGCGCGACCTCGGTCAGGAGCCCGCGCAGCGCGTCCTCGGCGTGGCCGGTCTCCGCGGTGGCCGAGCGGATGTAGGCGTCGTCGGTGCGGCCGAGGCCGTTGGTGCCCGATCCCGCATACAAGAAGGGCGCGCCCGGCCGGCGTCGGAGTTGCTGCAGGCGCTCGTTGAGCATCGCGTGGAAGAGGCGGTCGACCAGCCCCGTGCGGTAGTCGTTGCGCGAGCGCTCGGCCTGGTGCGCGTGCTTGTCGTAGATCTGGACCTGCGTGTACGGCATCTCCTTGTCGGCCTCGACGGAGACCCGGAGATCGTGATCGAACGGGACCGGCGCGAGGGTGCGCGGGCGGGGCGACGCTGGGCCCTTCATGTCGCCGAACCGCCGCTCGATCTGCGCCTTCATCGCCGCGGGATCGAAGTCGCCGACCGCGATCACCGCCATGTTGTCCGGGCGGTACCAGTCCTTGTAGTACCGCACGACGGTCTCGCGCGGCGCCTTGGTGAAGACCTCGGGCAGGCCGATCGGGATGCGGTCGGCGTAGCGCGATCGGAAGTAGAGCGCCGCGGCCTGCTTGTCGTAGAGGCGCATCCCTGCGCCACGACCGCGCCGCCACTCCTCGAGCACGACCCCGCGCTCCTTCTCCAGCTCCTCGGGCGCGAACGTCATGTTGCCGGCCCACTCGCGCAGGACGTCGAGCCCGGTGCCGAGCGTCGTCGCGTCATCCGTCGGCACGGTCAGCTGGTAGACGGTCTCGTCGTACGACGTGTACGCGTTCACGTCGGGGCCGAACTGCATGCCGGCCTTCTCGATGAAGTCGATGATCTGCTGCTTCGGGTACTTCGCGGTGCCGTTGAAGGCCATGTGCTCGACGAGGTGGGCGAGGCCGCGCTGGTCATCGTCCTCGAGCACCGAGCCGGCGTTGACCGCGAGCCACAGCTGCGCGCGCGCCAGCGGCTTCTTGTGCGGCAGGATGTAGTAGGTGATGCCGTTGGCGAGCCGGCCGACGGTGTACTGCGGGCTGATCGGCAGCGGCGCGTCGTCGGGATTCGCGACCGGCGTCGGCGCGGCGGAGCCGCTGCCGACGGCCGCGCCCGATCCCGCGGGGACCGGCGGCGCCGGGGCAGGATGCTTGTTCGACGAGCCGCAGGCCAGGGCGGCCGCAGCGAGTAACGAGACGAGACGCGTACCGTGCTTCATGAGGCCTCCCGGGGTCCGCCAACGCTGCCACACGTCGAACCTGGACACCTGTCGTTGTGACAGCGTTGCCCCGTCCTCCCGGCGTGAGAACGGCAAGAGCTGGCGAACCCGGATCGTGGGCGCGCCCACGCGTCGAGGACGCAGTGAACCCTCGTGCGATAGTCTCCGCCGCGCATGGCCTCCAAGGATCCCGCACCGCCCGCGAAGCTCTCGCTCGCCCGGAAGTGGTGGCGCGTGCTGGTGTGGATGCGGCGGCTCGCCGAGGTCGGTGCGGCGCTGACGGCGCTGGGCGCGACGCTGGTGTGGTGCACGATCCCCGATGTCTCGCCGCTCGCGACCGGCAACCCGGCGTCGACGGCGTTCATCGATCTGCGCCGCGAGGAGGCGGCGGCGGCGGGGCGGCCGTTCAAGCTCGAGTGGAAGTTCGTGAAGCTCGAGAAGATCTCGCCGTACCTGCGGGGCGCGGTGGTCTACGCCGAGGACATCGACTTCTGGAACCACGGCGGCGTGGACTGGGGCGCGCTGCAGGACGCGGCCGAGGCCACGCTCGAGGGCGGCGGGGGCGGCGGCGGCAGCACGATCACGCAGCAGCTGGCGAAGAACCTCTACCTGTCGCCGAGCCGCAGCCTGACCCGCAAGCTGCGCGAGTTCATGATCACGTACCGGCTCGAGGAGGCGCTCGACAAGAAGCGGATCCTGGAGCTGTACCTGAACGTCGCCGAGTGGGGCGATGGCGTGTTCGGCGCCGAGGCGGCGGCCCGCCACTGGTTCCATCGCTCGGCGGCGTCGCTGTCGCCGGCGCAGGCCGTGCGCCTCGCGGTGGCGCTGCCCAACCCGCGGCTGCGATCGCCCGGGCGGCGGCTCTCCCCGGCGGACCGCAAGAAGGCCGACCGGCTGCTGGGCTGGATGCGGCGCGAGGGCGTGATCAGCGCCGCCGAGCTCGACGAGGCGCGCGGCCAGCTCGGGCTGGGGCGCGGCGATGCGTCGCCGGTGGCGAAGCCCGCGGACGCGAAGCCGGGCGAGGCGAAGCCCGCGGACGTGAAGCCGGGCGAGGCGACGCCGGCCGAACCCGCTGCGCCGCCGGTCGCGCCGCCCGCCGCGCCCGTCACGCCGGCGACCCCGCCGCCGCCGCCCGCGCCCGTTACTGGACCTTCACCGTGAGCGTGTACGCGCCGTACTCGAACAGGTAGTCGTAGCTGTCGACGACGATGTAGTACGTGCTCGTCGTCGGCGCGGTCGCCGTCACCGTCTCCGTGCCGCCGCCCGCGACCGCATCCTTGCCGGCGAGGCAAGCCGGGGTCGGGCCGCACGTCGGCACGATCTCGACCGCGCCATCCCACGACGGCGTCGTCAGCGACGCGGTGATCGTCTTGCCCGCGGCCACGTCGAGCTTGAAGACCGCGTCCGAGCCGCTGTTGCCGTAGCCGGTGCAGGTGTCGGGCACCTCGATGTCGTCGGCGAGCGGCCCGGTGTCGCCGCTGAACGTGAAGCCGGCTGCGGAGGTCGCCTGCGCGGTGATCTCGTTCGCCGTCGCGCACGTGTCGCCGTTGCCGAGGACGATGCCACCGTCGGGCGGCATGACCATCGCGTCGGGCGGCGTCGCCGCGTCGGGCGGCGTCACGGTCGCGTCGGGGTGCATCATGGCGGCATCCGGCGTCCCGGGCGCGGCGTCGGCCTGCGCGGCGTCGGGCGTGCCCGGCGGTGCGTCGGGAAGATCGGCCGCGTCGATCGACTCGCGGGCGTCGGTGTCGCCGCCGCGCCGCGCATCGACATCGGTGGCGGTGCCCTTGGCGCATGCAGCGGCGAACAGCAACGAGACGACGGCGGTGCGGCGCATGATGCGCGGGACCGTAGGCAACGCCGCGCGCGATCACAACCATCAGCTACTGACGGCGCCTGCCACCGACCGTGAGACGCTGGCGGCGGGGCCGCGTGTTTCCGACGGGAGTCCGGGCGGCTACTGGACCTTGACGGTCAGCGTGTACGGGCCGTAGTCGCCCGCGTCCCAGCTGTCGGCGATCACGTAGTACGTGCCCGCCGCCGAGACCGTGGTGGTCACCGTCTCGGTGCCGCCGCCCGCGATGCCGTCGGTGCCGGCGAGGCAGGTCGCGGCGAACGTGCACGCCTGGATGACCTCGACCGCGCCGTCCCACGTGGTCGTGATGCTCGCGGTGATGGTCTGCCCGGCGTTCGCGGTCACGATGAAGACCGCGTCGGGACCATCGTTCTGAAACCCGGTGCAGGTGCCGACCGGCTGGATGTCGTTGCCGAGGCCGGTGGTGTCGCCGTTGAACGTGAAGCCCGCGGCGGTCGCGGCCTGGGCCGAGATGTCGTTCGCGGTCGCGCAGGTGTCCCCGGTGCCGAGCGGGCCACCGTCCGGCAGCACGACCATCGCGTCAGGTGCTGCGTCGAGGACCGTCGCCGCGTCGGGGATCGGGGTCGCGTCGGGGCGGCCGTCGGGCGTGCCGGGCGGGGCGTCGAAGACCGGCGGCCCGTCGGGGAACGTGGGCGCGTCGGCGCCGACGGGAGCATCGGTCGCGACGTTGACCTTGGCGTCCACGTCGGTCGCCGCACCCTTGGCGCAGGCGGCGGCAAACAACATCACAGCAATGGCACAACGAGGCATCGGGGCTGCGACCCTAGATCACCCCGGGTCGCGACCACAACCACGACCTCCCACAGCGGCCGAGACGAGATGGCGCTTTCCACCGTCAGCCTCATTTCGTAGGGTCGCGCCGTGGCCAAGCTCTACTTCCGCTACGGCACGATGGACAGCGCCAAGACCTTGAACTTGCTGGCGGTGGCCCACAACTACCGCAAGCAGGGCAAGCGGGTCTTGCTGGTCAAGCCGAAGCTCGACGACCGCTTCGGCGCCGAGCGGATCGCATCGCGTTCAGGTCTCGAGGCCACCGCCGACCTGCTCGTGGATGGCGCCGCGCGGCTCGATCCGGCCGACTTCGAGGGCCTCGACTGCGTCCTGGTCGACGAGGCGCAGTTCCTCGCGCCGGCGGTGATCGAGGACTTCCGGCGCATCACGATCAAACCGGGCGTGCCGGTGATCTGCTACGGCCTGCGCACCGACTTCCAGACCCGGCTCTTCCCCGGCGCGCAGCGGCTGATGGAGCTCGCCGATGCGATCGAGGAGGTGAAGGTCACGTGCCAGTACTGCGGGCGCAAGGCGACGTGCAACCTGCGGCTGGTCGATGGCGTGCCCGCGCTGATCGGCCCGCAGGTGATGCTCGGCGCCGACGATACCTACGTGCCGGTGTGCTGGGCGCACTGGGACGACATGACCTCGCGCGCCTCCAAGGGCGAGCGCGTGTCGGTCGCGCGCTGAAACACCAACGGCCCCGCTGCCGGGGCCGTGTCTCGCGCGATCGTCGACGACGATCAGAGCCCGACGTGGCTCTTGTGCTCGTCGAGCTTGAGGTCCTCGCGGACGCGCTCGGACCACGACGGGTGGTAGTGCTCCTTCCCGTTGAGGAAGGTCCACGCGATGTCGTCCTTGCGATGATCGAGGTGGACGAAGTTCTCGTTCGGGTAATAGCCCACGCCGACGTGGTCGTAGTACTTCCACATGTAGTCGCGGAGCTCGATCGTCGACACGCCGGGGATGCGGAAGTCGATCGCGCGACCGGCGCGGTGGGGGGAGGTCGCGCTCTCCTGCGACCCGGTGCGGTACGCCGACACCAGCGTGATCGTCTTGTTCCCGAAGTGCGCCGAGACGTCGGCGAACATCGCCAGGGTCTCCCGGCTCATGTGCCGGTGCAGCTCGGTGCGCTTGCAGCGGAACAGGTACTCGAGCTCCTTGGCGGCGTCCGGCTCCATCGAACCGTCGCGGCCAATCCGGACCGTGCGGGTCTCCGGATGGTTCTCATCGTAGATGGTCACCGCGACCGTGTCGGTGTCCAGCGAGGCTTCCTGGGCGAGTGCGGGGCGGGCTGCACCGAGGGAAGTGCTGGCCAGCAGGCTCACTGCATGGAGGGGAAGCAGGGCGAACATCATGGCAGCGGCTACATCAATCCGCGTGCCAGGGATGCTAATTCCAGCGGCCGGTCGATGGTAGCGTTTTTTCATCGGGCCGATCGGGAGTTGGCGCTATCGTGAAGGCCGCTCCTCCGGAAACCGGAGCAAGGTGACCGGAATCCGGAGGCCGGAGCTGCCACGATGACACGGCGCCGAGACCCGACAGTGCCACTCGAGCTATCGCCCACTCCCGGGCGAGTCCGGCTCGTGATCAGCGCGCCCGATGTACCGGCACGTCGCGTGCCGATCCGCAGCCGACGCCTCCGGATTGGCTCGAGCGTCGACGCCGACGTGATCGTCGAGGACCCGACCGTCTCGCGGATCCACTGCGAATTCGAGATCGGTCCGGACGGCCTGACCCTGCGTGACCTTGGTTCGACCAACGGCACGTACGTCGGCGGCGCCGCGGTCAAGGAGGTCGTGGTCGCGCCCGGCGCGCTCATCACTCTTGGCTCGTGCCGCATCACCATAGAAGATGAGGCGGCGGTCGAGGTCCCGACGCTCGCCGCGTTCGGCAGCGCGATCGCCGCCAGCGCCTCGATGCAGCAGGTGTTCGCGCTGCTCGCGCGCCTCGCGCCCTCGGAGGTGACGATCACGCTGATCGGCGAGACCGGCACCGGCAAGGATGTCCTCGCGCGCGCGGTCCACGAGGCCTCGGCGCGATCGAGCGGGCCGTTTGCGGTGTTCGACTGCGGCTCGGTCACCTCCACGCTGATCGAGAGCGAGCTTTTCGGCCACGAGCGTGGCGCCTTCACCGGCGCGGTCGCCGAGCGCGCCGGCGCATTCGAGCGCGCCGCTGGCGGCACGCTGTTCCTCGACGAGGTCGGCGAGATGCCGCTCGAGTTGCAACCGCGCCTGTTGCGCGCGCTCGAGCAGCGCGAGGTCCGGCGCGTCGGCGGCGGCACCGAGATTCCCGTCGACGTCCGCGTGATCGCCGCGACCAACCGCGATCTCGCGACCGAGGTCGGCGCCGGGCGGTTCCGCCAGGATCTGTACTTCCGGCTGTCGGCGGCGGTGGTGCAGGTGCCGCCGCTGCGCGATCGCAAGGATGACCTCGCGCACCTCGTCGAGCGGTTGCTCGGCGAGGTCGGGCGCCCGGTGCGGGTCACGCCCGCGGCGCTCGCGGCGCTCGCCAGCTACGACTGGCCCGGCAACGTCCGCGAGCTGCGCAACGTGCTCACCACCGCGGCCGCGATGATCGATGGCGATCTGCTCGACGTCCGCCACCTCATGTTCCCCACCACGTCGGTGAAGCGCGAGCCCTCGCTCGACGAGCTGCCGCTCGCCGGCCAGAGCCTCGAGGCGCTCGAGCGCGCGGCGATCCGCCAGACCCTCGAGCACGAGTCCGGCAACCGCACGCGGACCGCCAAGGTGCTCGGCATCGCGCCGTCCACGCTCTACGAGAAGATCAAGAAATACGGGCTCTAGCATCGCGCCGCGACGCCTGTTGGCGGCTGGAAGTCTCCACTGGTGACTTTCGGCCGCGACCTGCGCTAGCCTGCGCGAGCAACCGGAGGGATCTCGATGCGCTTCACTGACGAGCACCACCAGCTTCGCCGCACCGTCCGCGACTTCGTCGAAAAGGAGATCAACCCCCACTGCGACGAGTGGGAAGCGGCGGGCGCGCTGCCCGCGCACCAGATCTTCAAGAAGATGGGCGCCCTCGGCCTGCTCGGCGTCAACAAGCCCGAGGCCTACGGCGGCATGGGCCTCGACTACTCGTACCAGGCCGTGGTCAGCGAGGAGCTCGGCAACTCGAACTCCGGCTCGGTCGGCATGGCGATCGGCGTGCAGACCGACATGGCCACGCCGGCGCTCTCGCGCTGGGGCTCCGACGAGCTGCGCGCCGAGTTCCTGGCGCCGGCGATCGCCGGTGACTACGTCGCGGCGATCGCGGTCAGCGAGACCGGCGGCGGCTCCGATGTCGCGGCGCTCAAGACCACCGCCCGCAAGGACGGCAGCGACTACGTCATCAACGGCGGCAAGATGTGGACGACAAGCGGCGCACAGGCCGACTGGATCTGCC
>JAIOQA010000107.1 GCA_021413675.1 Deltaproteobacteria bacterium
CACCGCGCGCGCCCTCGGCCGCGCGCGGCACGACCTTGTCGCCGTGGCGCGTCGCGGCCGCGATCAGCAGCGCCGAGAGCACGACCAGCAGCGGGACCGCCGCGGCCAGCGCGCCGAGCATCCGCGTGCGGCGGCGCGCGATCGCCCGCGCGCGGCTGCCGGTCGCGATCCGCGACACCGCCGGCACCGCGGTGAGCTCGTCGGTGTCGTCCGCGTCCTGGCGCGCGCTGACCTGCCCGGTCGGCTCGTCGTCCTCGTCGGGATGCGACGGCAGGACCGCGGCCACGGCGGCCCGCCGGCGCGCGAGCCCGGCGTCGACGCTGGTGTCCTCCTCGAACGGCGTCGCGGCGACGGCGCAGTCCAGGCGCGCGAGCGCGGCGCCGAGCGCATCCATGCTCGCGAAACGATCGAGCGGTCGCTTCGCGAGGCAGCGCTCGACGATCCGCGCGAGCCCCGGCGACACCGGCGCCTTGCTCGCGACCGGCGGCGGCGCGCAGAACGCGTGCTCGGCGAACAGCTCGTCGGTGTCGGCGCCCGCGAACGGCAACGCGCCCGTGACCATCCGGTAGATCACGATGCCGAGCGCATACACGTCGGCGCGATCGTCGACGTCGCGGCCATCGGTCGACTGCTCCGGCGCCATGTACGCGGGCGTGCCGAGCACGATGCCGGTACGGGTCTTCTCGCGCAGCGCCGACGCGCGCTTCGCGATCCCGAAGTCGAGGACCTTCACGCGCTCGCCGCCGGCGACGTCCGGGTCGGGCACGATGAACACGTTGTCGGGCTTGAGATCGCGATGGATCACGCCAGCGGCGTGCGCGACCGCGAGCGCCGACGCGAGCTGCCGCGCGAATACCACCGCGCGCTCCTCGGACAGCCGGCCGCGGTGCAGGCGCTCGCCCAGCGTCTCGCCGGCCAGGCGCTCCATGACCATGAACGTGCGCCCATCGATCGTCAGGCCCACGTCGATCACCTCGACGATGCCCGGGTGATGCAGCGAGGCGATCGTGTGCGCCTCCTCGAGCATGCGGCGCGCCATCACGCCTTCATCCACGAGGTGCGGATGCAGGACCTTGATCGCGACCGGCCGGTGCAGGGTGCGGTGCTCACCCGCATACACCGTCGCCATGCCGCCTTGCCCGATCGGCTCGAGCAGTCGATAGCGGCCGAAGTCCTCCGGGTGGCTCACGCGGCAGCAGTTTGCAAGCTGCGTGCCCCCATGTTCCCCAGTGGGTTCGCGGTTGTAGTGGCTTCAATCGGCCAGATTGGGGGGCTCACTCTCGGGATCGGGGACATTGCCCCACGGTCCGAGCCCCCAACCGCAGGCATCACGCCGCTCCGCGCGTGGCACCTGTCGTGCAGTAGCTGGACCCCATGCGGGTCAGGAATCGACGACGTCGGGCGGCTCACGCGCTGTTCATCGCGAGCTGCGCGGGTCACCTCGGGTGCTTTCACCCGACGTTCGAGGACGGCGCGGTCCTGTGTGGCGATGCCGGGTGCCCGTCCGGCATGGTCTGCACCACCGACGACGTCTGCCGCGCCACCGACGGCGCGACCACGAACGTGGTGCTCGCGACCGCCCGCGAAGGCTCGCCCGCGAGGATCCTCGCGTACTGCGATGGCGCGATCGTCCCGGCCTGGGATCTCGCCGACCTGACCGACGCGCGCAGCGTGGCCTGGGGCGGCGTGCACGAGCGTGTGCAGGACCTCGCGATCGGCAGCCTCGACGACTCGCTGCGGCTGTTCACGCTCGGCGGGGATCGCCTCGACCAGACCAGCTCGCTCGACTCGCTGCGCTTCGCGCGCGCGGTCAGCTGGGCCGACTACGATCAGGACGGCGCGCTCGACCTCGCGATCTCCGACGGCGCGGCCTCGCTCACGCTCCTGCGCAGCGAGCCCAACGGCCTGCAGGACGCCTGGACCGCCGACGACATGGCCGAGCCGTGGGACGTGGCCTGGGGCGACTTCGATCGCGACGGCCGGATCGATCTGGCCGTCGCGACCTCGACCGGCACCAACGTCTATCGCAGCACCGGCCAGGCCGGCGCGTTCTCCCGCGCGTGGACGAGCCCGCGCCAGGACGATACCCGCAGCGTCGCGTGGGCCGACCTCGATCACGACGGCGACCTCGACCTGATCACCGGCGGCATCGACGGCCCGCTGCGCGCGTACATCAGCGACGGCCACGGCGGCCTCGTCGAGGCCTGGGCGTCGGCGGAGGCCGGCGACGTGCCTGACCTCGCGGTCGGCGACTACGATCGCGACGGCGATCTCGATCTCGCGGTCGCGGTCCGCAACGGCCCGGCGCGGGTCTATCGCAACGATCGCGGCGCGCTGACGCTGGCGTGGTCCAGCGCCGGGGCGCACAGCACCTGGAGCGTCGACTGGTTCGACATCGACGGCGACGGCGATCTCGATCTGACGCTCGGCAACCACGACCAGGCGAGCGAGGTGGTGCGCAACCAGGGCGGCGCGCTCGCGCCCTGGACCACGCTCGACGTCGATCAGGTCCGCAACCTGGCCTGGGCGCGCTGGCCGGTCGCCGCGGGCCAGCCGTCGCTCTGCGATCGGGCGCGCTGGGCCGCCGAGGACGGCAGTACCAGCACGGGCGGCGGTGGCGGCGGCGGTCACCACGGTGGCGGCGGCGGCGGGCCCTGACGATCGCCGCGGCGACGGCGTACATCGTCGCGCCGCCGATCGTCGCGCCGCGCCCGGCTCGCGTCACTCGTCGCTGGCGGTATCGACGCCGTGGCGATGGACCAGCTCGCTGAGGTGCCCGCGATCCATCTTCACCGCGCGCGCCGCGCGCGAGACGTTGTTGTCGAACGCCGGCAAGAGCTCCTGCAGGTAGCGCTTCTCCCAGCTCGTGGTCGCGCGGTTCTTGGCCTCGCGGAACGACTGGTCGAGATCGATCTCGTTGACGTCGTCCTCGATCGGCGGCGCGCCGACCAGCGCGCGCTCGATCGCGCTGCGCAGCTCGCGCACGTTGCCGCGCCACGGCCCGCGCACCATCGCCCGCACCATCTCGGCGGGCGGCGCCGCGCCTGGATCGCCGAGCAGGTCCTGGTAGAACGCCGCGACCAGCATCGCGATGTCGTCCTTGCGCTCGCGCAAGGGCGGCACCACCACGCGCACGGTGTTGAGGCGGTACCAGAGATCCGAGCGGAAGGTGTTCTGGTTGACCTCGCGTCGCAGATCGTGGTGCGTCGCCGCGATCAGCCGGATGTCGATCGGGAGCTCGCGGCTCGAGCCCACGCGCCGCACCACGCGCCGCTCGAGCGCGCGCAGCAGCTTCGGCTGGAGATCGAGCGGCAGCTCGCCGATCTCGTCGAGCAGCACGGTGCCGCCGGCCGCCGACTCGAACAACCCGATGCGGGTGTCGACCGCGCCGGTGAACGCGCCGCGCTCGTGGCCGAACAGCTCGGACTCGAGCAGCGTGCCGGGCAAGGCGCCGCAATCGACGACCACGAACGGGCCAGCGGCGCGCTTCGACGACTCGTGGATCGCCTCGGCTAGCGCGCTCTTGCCGGTGCCGGTCTCGCCCTCGATCAGGATCGTCGCCTCGGACGACGCGACCCGCTCGAGCAGCGAGAACACGCGGCGCATCGCGATGCTGCGGCCGAGCACCCGGCCGAACCGATCCTGGCGCGACAGCGGCTCGACCGCCATGTCGGCGAGCTGCGCGATCGCGAGCACGGTCTCCCCGATCGAGATCGTATCGCCAGGCGCGATCACCGCGCTGGTGATGCGGTGGCCGGCGACGTAGGTGCCGTTGGTGCTGCCGAGATCCTCGAGCAGCAGGCCCTCGTCGCCGACCCGGATGGTGCAGTGGTGGCGCGAGACGCAGCGATCGGTCAACCGCAGCACCTGGCCGGAGCCGGTGCCGATCGTGATCTCGTCGGTGCCCGACTCGATCGAGCGGGGCGCGTCGGGACCGCTGGTCACGCACACCCGGAAGCGGGCGATCTCGACACGGTCACGGGTGATCCGGCGGGTAGACGACATCTATGGTGCGGAACCAGCAAGCCGCGCGCCACGCCGCGCCACCGCAAGTGCTCGCAACGACGAGGCGCCGCGACGCACCTTGGTTCGAATCGGGGCCCGGCCTCCCCACGATCGGCGGCTCGAGCCGACGATCGGATTACACGACGACTACAGCGCGCCGTCGGACGAGACCTCGTCGACGCCGAGCACCGTGCCGGTCAGCGCCAGGTGCAGCTGGGTCCAGGTCGCGCCGCCATCGATCGTGGTGAGCACCGTACCGGCGTCACCGGCGGCCACGCCTTGACCGCGTGAATCGAGGTGCACCGCCCGCAGGGTCGCGGTCGCCGGCGCGGTGATCGCGACCGCGTCCTGCGCGTCGACGCGCGCGATCGTCCCGCCGGCGCCGACCGCGACCACCACGCCGGCGCCCGTGACCCAGGCGTCCTCGAGCTCGAGCGCGCGGCCCAGCTCGACCGAGCGCCAGGTCGCGCCGCCGTCATCGCTGCGCAGGATCGCGTCGCCGCTGCCGGCGACGGCGAGGTGCGCGCCATCGCGCGACGTGGTCACGACCCGCGCGGCGGGCAGGCTCGCGATCATCGCGCCCGCTGCGTGGGCCGCGTCGTAGCGCCAGACCTCGCCCGCGGTGTCGAGCGCGAACGCGGTCACCGCGGTGCGATCGGCCGCGACCGCGAGCCAGTCGTGCGCGGCCTCGCCCGGCAGGTGAGTCCACGTCGCGCCCGAGTCGGACGACATCATCAATGTCCGATCACCCGCGACATAGATCGAGTCGGTCCCGGGGCTCGCCGCGCCTTCCCAGGTGACGCCGCCGCTCGCGACCGAGCGCAGCGTCGCGGTCGTGCCGAGATCGATCACCTCCCAGCTGTCGCCGCCATCGAACGTGCGCAGCATCGTGCCGAGCTCGCCGACCACGAACGCGGTGTCGAGCCCGCGGCACGTGATGCCGAGGAGGTCGTGGTTGTCGTCGAGGTCGTAGCCCGCGCCGAGCTCGCCGGTGATGCGGAGGTCGGCCATCAGGCCGTTCTCGCCGACCAGCCAGCTGCTGCCGCCGCCGGTGGTGGTCGTGGTCTTCTTCTTCGCGCAGCCAGCGAGCGCGAGCGACGCGCACGCGCCGGTGATCAGGATTCGCTTCATCGATCGGATCATGAGGGCTCTCCAGAGAAGGTTCTGGGGCGCAGCACTGCAAGGCCGAGTCCGCGTCGACGTGCGTGTCATCGCGCGCACTCGCGATCACCGATGTGGGGAATCGCCTCCGGGGCTGTCGGTGCCACCCAGCACGCGCGCACCGCGATCGCCGGCGCGCGCGCGCCGCGACGTTGATCTTGCTCGATTCGCGATCTGGCGCCGCGGTTGCAAAACCTCGCTGCGAACCGATGCCGACTCCGCCGCCCACGACTCGCGCGCCGCGCGCTGCTTCAGGAGGATTCATGACCGGACGATTGCTCGCGACCCTCACCAGCGGGGCGTTCATGCTCGGCTGCTACGGCGCACCACCCTCGGGCAGCGACGATCCCAACGCTGCCCCCGAGTGCCAGCTCGATAGCCCGGCCGAGAAGTCACCCGGCTATCCCTTCAACGTCGACAAGTTCGCGACCGACGTGCTGCCGGTGCTCGCGACCAGCTGCGGCGCCGTTGGCTGCCACGGCGCGCCGACGGGCAACGGCAACTTCACCGTGTGGGCCACCGCCAAGCCCGGTGAATGCAACTTCGGCAAGTCGTTCAACAGCCTCGTCGGGAAGGTCGACCTGACCACGCCCGCGAACAGCCCGCTGCTCGCCGCGGTCAACGGTGGCGACGCGAACCACCCGTTCAAGTTCGACGCGAGCGCCGCCGGCCTCACGACGCTCACCGGCTTCATCACCGAGGCCGCGGCCACCGCCGCCGCCGGTGGTGGTGGCGTCACGCCGCCGCCAGGCCCGAGCCCGTTCGACTACGCGGTGTACCAGTCGCAGATCCAGCCGGCGCTCGACACCGCGACCTGCGCGAAGTCGGGCTGCCACGGCTCCGGCGCCAGCGGCTTCACGCTCAAGCCGACGCCGGCCGCCGACAGCGCCGACATGCAGGCCAACTTCATCGCGGTCACGTCGCGCGCCAACCTGACCGATCCCGCGAACTCGGTCATCTATGCCCGCGCGACGGTCGTCCACGCCGGCGGCAACTCGACCCAGATCTCGACGACCGAGGCCCAGCAGCTGCTCGCGTGGATCGAGGCCGCGAAGGCCGCCGCCGGCAACGGCGCCGGCGGCAACCCGAACTGCGCGTCGCCGGCGCTCTTCAACCTCGGCGTGTTCCGCAGCGAGGTCCTGCCGATCCTCACCGGCGAGCTCGATCTCAACACCACGACCGGCGCCGGCCACGGCGCGGGCTGCATGTCGACCGCGTGCCACGGCACCGATCGCGGTCCCGGGTCGCTCACCCTCTTGCCCACCGCCGATGCGGCGACGCAGCTGCAGAACTTCGCGTGCTTCGTGAACCTGGCCGCGCCGTCGACCTCGGAGATCCTCGCCTGCCCGCTCGGCGATCCGCGCTGCCGCCGCTACCCGCACCCCGGTCAGGACGTGCTCGGCGGCGCCAACGACTTCAACTACCAGCGGCTGCTCGGCTTCATCTACGGCGCCAAGTCCGACGTCTCGCCGCTCGACTTCGCGTTCTTCGCCCGCAAGATCAACCCGATCTTCAACGACGTGAACGCCGTCGAGAACGGCGCGCAGGGCCGCACGTGCGCCGACAGCGCGTGCCACGGCGTCGCGGTCGCGGGCCAGGCCGCGCCCAACGGCTCCGACTTCCCGATCATCGGCAACGCCTCCGACTCGAGCCGCCTCGCGTTCAACTTCGTGTCGGCGACCGGGTTCGCGAACTTCCTCAACCCCGGCGAGAGCTCGCTGTTCCTCTACCCGACCGACGAGATCGCCGACCGCGCCAACCACCCGTTCGCGACCGGCCTGCCCCACCCCGGCGGCCCCGACTTCGCGGTCGACAGCGCCGAGGCCAGGGCGATCCTGCAGTGGGTCGCCGGCCTGCGCCCCGATGCCAACGGCTTCATGCACGACTGGCTCGTGCTCGGCGACTTCGCCGCCACGCAGATCGCCGACCAGACGCTGATCGACGAGACCACCGTCATCCCCAAGATCTTCGACAAGGGCGGCGGCTCGTTCAACAGCGGCGAGTGGGACGGCCTGTTCGCCGACGATCAGCTGGTCGACCTGAACACCGCGTTCCCGCGCGACGCGACCAGCGGCCGCGCCGCCTACGCGGTCTCGTACCTGCTCAACACCCAGCCGCGCCAGCAGATCGCGCAGGTCACCGTCGCGACCTCGAACCCGATCCGCATCTACGTCAACGGCGCGCTGGTCGCGCAGAACGACGCCAGCGGCGGCGCCACCGCGCTCGTCACGCTCGGGCCCGCCGGCAGCGGCACCCCGGCGCGGATCATGATCAAGCTCCTGCAGCGCGCGAACGACGCCTCGTTCGCCTTCACCGCTCAGCTCAAGGACGAGCTGGGGACGCTGCTCACCGACCGCAACGGCGGCCTCATCTTCACGCTCGGCCCGAACGGAGGCATCTGATGTCGATCGCGCGCTTCACCCTGTCGCTCTCCCTCGGCCTGCTCGCCACCAGCTGCGTGACCAAGGTCGGCGGCCCCACCCCCGGTGAGGATCCGCCGCCGCCCGGCACCACGCCGCCGCCGACGCCCGAGCCGCCGCCGCCGTCGCCCGCGGTCTACACCCGCGGCTCGCTGGCCCCGGTCTACCAGCTCACCCCGCGCACCGAGTACGGCCGCTTCACCGATCACGGCGTCGCGATGAAGGACGCCGACTTCATCGACCCCGCGAACAACTTCGTCAGCTCCGCGCAGAAGCTGGACGAGATCGGCGCGCAGCTCGGTCGCGAGCGCGCCGCCGCCGCCGTGACGATCATCGGCTCGGCGGAGGATCGCCAGCGCGCCCAGCAGATCCCGTTCCGCGGCAACCCGTCGGACGTCGACGTCATCCGCTTCGACGGCCGCCGCAAGGCCTACGTGCCGCTCGGCGGCGACGTGATGACGCCGGGCAACGAGATCGCCTCGGTCGATCTCGACACCGGCCTGGTCACCCGCATCAAGGTCGGCATCCGCCCGCAGCGGATCGCGATCCACCCGTCGGGCCTGGTCTTCGTCTGCAACCAGTACTCGAACTACATCTCGGTGATCGATCCGCGCACCGACCAGGTGCTGCAAGGGCCGCAGGGCCCGGTCGAGATCAAGACCGAGTTCTACTGCACCGACCTCGCGTTCGTGCCGCGCAGCACGGCCGCGCCCGATCCCGATCAGCAGGACCTCTACGTCGCCAACGAGTGGCGCGGCAGCGTCCTCAAGTACGGCCTGACGGTCACCCGCGATCCGCTCTCGGATCAGCCGGTCGACGTGCGGGTCACCGAGCCGACAGCGCCATCGCCCGCCAACCAGCCCGCCGCCGAGATCGTCGGCGTCGGCGCCAACCCGTACCGCCTGTCGGTCAGCCAGGACCAGCGCGCGCTGTTCGTCGCCAACAACCGCGGCGGCGAGCTCGCCCGCATCGACCTCGGCGCCAACACGGTGCGCCGCATCGCGATCAACGCCCCGGTCGCCGACGTCGTCCAGGCCAACGACATCCTGGTCGTGCCGACGACGACGATCGATCGCGGCCTGCCCGACGCCCGCGATCAGGTGCCGCAGGCGATCGCCGCGGCGCCGGTCCGCCTCACCGGCATGGACGGCCAGCAGCACATCGCCCACCCCGGCGCGATGTTCGACAACACCAAGGCCTACAACTTCGAGGATCTGCGCAACGGCATGATCACGATCGACGCGCAGCTCAACGGCTCGACCACGCCGCTCTACTACACCGACGACATCTCGGCCGAGCCGAACTTCGTCGCGAGCCAGAAGATCCTGCAGGGCGCGCTGCCCCAGGCGGTCGTGCTCAACGCCGCCCGCACCCGCGCGTTCGTCGCGATGTCGGGCAGCGACAACGTGCAGGTCATGTCGGTCAAGTCGGGCGCGTTCCGCCTCGGCACCTCGCAGACCCCGCTGTTCAGGACCTCCGAGCGGCCGTTCGCGCTGGCGCTCGACGAGCCGGCCAACGAGCTCCTGGTCGCGACCTGGGGCGGCGAGGTGCTCGAGGTGTTCGACGCGACCACCGCGACCCGCAAGCGCCGCATCGATCTCGGTTACGCCACCGCCGACTACCCGGCGACCAACATCGAGAAGGGCGAGTACTTCTTCTACAACACGGCGTGGTCGAACAACGGCCGCAAGTCGTGCGGCACCTGCCACTTCGACGAGCTGCTCGCCGACGGCGTGGGCTTCGCCAACGGCGCCACCGCGCCGACCGCCTATCACAAGGTCACCGCGAACTTCAACCTGCTCACCACCGACAGCTACTTCTGGAACGGCTCGTTCTCGAATGGCACCTACGCCTCGCTCGCCGCCGACGCCCAGGCCCGCACCAACTGCGAGCTGATCCTGTTCGGGCTCATCGAGGGCATGGCCTCGAACCCGAACACCCGCGTCGGCGACCCCAACAACCGCGTGCGCTCGAACCAGGACGCGCAGTGCCGCCCCGACACCTCGGGTGGCGGCGTGCTGCCCGCCAACTTCGCGCAGATCGCCCAGGTCATCGCGGCGCAGAAGGTGATCCGCAACAACGTGGTGCAGCAGGCGACCGGCCTGCCGTTCCTCGATGTCGCGCGGCTCGCCGACTTCTACTCGGTCGCCGAGATGCGGCTGCCCGCGAACCCGCTGACCTACCTCGCCAAGCGCAACGAGCTCGACGCCGCAACCTCGACCAAGCTCGCCCACGGCAAGGACCTATTCACCAGCGCCGGCTGCGCCAACTGCCACGACCCGAACAACTCGCGCCACCCCTACACCGACGGCCAGAACCACGGGTCCGGCGTCGAGTGGGCCGCGAAGTTCGTCGACACCTACGCCACCGACCGCCGCCTCACCGACGCGATCGGCGCCATCCCCGACAACATGCTCGCGGGCATCACGCCCGGCGTGCCCGGCCACGAGATCAACGTCCACCTCGATCCGATCGACTTCTTCGAGCCGTTCTGCTTCGACGTCGACAACTGCCTGACCTTCGACGACCCGCTCGCGGTGCGCGGCAGCGCGGCGCAGGAGACCGAGCGCCTCGACGTGCTGGTCCAGATCAACCTCGCGAACGTCGACCGCGGCTTCGTGCCCGGCAACGTGCGCGGCCAGCCGCAGAGCAACACCCCGTCCTTGCGCGGCATCTGGTGGCAGTCGAACTTCCTGCGCCACGGCCTGGCCCACACGCTCAAGGAGACGATCCTCGCGCCCGGTCACCCCGCGCTCGCCGCCGGTGAGCTCGGCTACGCCGTCGACGCGCTCGGCAACATCGACGTCCACGGCGCGACCTCGACGCTCACCGCCGACGACGTCGACGCGCTCTACCTGTTCATCCAGTCGATCGAGTGAAGGAGCCCGCCATGCTCGCCCGCACGCTCACGCTCGTCCTCTTGCTCACCACCACCGCGGCCCACGCCGAGACCTCTGACGAGGTGTGGACCACGCGCGCGACCCACCTCCGCGCGCGGCCCGGCGAGAACGGCGCCGTCGTCGGACGCGCCGCCAAGGGCGCGGAGCTGATCGTGCTGCGCGAGCGCGGCCGCTGGCTGCGCGTCCGCCACGGCCGCCTGGTCGGCTGGGTCACGCGCGCCGAGGTCGAGGACCGCGTCGAGCGCGTGCGCGTGCCCGGCGAGGATGGCTTCGGCGACAAGCCGGTCGAGGACGCGGTCCAGGCCACCGTGCAGTTCGACAAGGTCCGCGGCTTCGACGATCCCAAGACCCGCAGCAACGTGGTGCTCGATCTCAAAAAGGGCGATCGTGTCACCGTGCTCGGCCGCGGCGACGACGGCTGGATCCTCGTCCAGCCCGAGCACGGCGCCCACGGCTGGATCCCGGGCGTGACGGTGGCGGACTCGGCGCGGTTCGCGGGTGATCCGCGGCGCGCGCCGGCCCAGCTCGCCGCGGTGCCGATGGTCAAGCCCACGGCCGCGCCGGTGCACACGCTCGGCGCGGCCGCAGCGCCGACCGGTCGCCTGATGGGCGCGCTGATCACGACCGCCGGCGCCGAGACCTTCGCGATGCGCCAGACCGGCGGCACCGACGCGCTCGCGACCGCGACCGGCAAGGCCGCGGCGGTCAGCGCCGGCGCGAAGATCCGGATCGCCAGCGACCTCTGGTTCGGCGGCGGCGCCGATGCCGAGCTCGGCCAGGCGTCGCTCACGTACAGCGCCGCCGACGCGACCTCGCCGTCGATGGCGACCCGGACCACGACCGTCGACGCGCGCGCCGAGCTCGGCTGGGGCTCGCGCTGGCACGTCGCGGCCCGCGCCGGCTACCACTACGGCGCGATGGCGATCACCTCGGACCGCACCGAGGCGATGCTCGTCGGCGAGCACATCGGCGGCCTCACCGTCGGCGTCGGCGGCGGCGTGCCGATCGGCCGCGTCACGCTCTCCGCCGCGGTCGACGTCATGCCGACCGGCGTGCAGGCGCCGGACGAACTGCCCGCCGGGATGCTCTACGGCACCGCGATGCGCGCCGCGTGGGCGCGGACCACGATCGCGATCCGCCTGCCGGCTCACCTGGTCGGCGCGATCTCGTATCGCGGCGGCCTCGCCTCCATCGATCTCACCGACGGCGCGGCGACCCCGACCGTCGCCACCCGCAGCGACCAATCCCACACCGTCACCGCCGGCCTCGGCCTGCGCTGGTGATCGCCACCAACTCTCCGTCAGGACAGGAGTCGACCCATGTTGCACCAAGCCCTCGTGTCCGATTCGCCCGCCCACGACGCCACCGACGATCAGCCCGCTGGCGAGCGCCCCCCGCGCCTCGACACCAGCCGGCCGTTCAAGGATCTCAAGCGCCAGATCGTCGACGAGTTCGAGCGGATCTACCTGCTGCACCTGCTCGACCAGCGCTGCAACATCACCGCGGCGATGCGCTCGTCCGGGCTGTCGCGCCGCCACCTGCGCACGCTCCTGCGCAAGCACGGCCACTACGAGCGGATCGTCCGCGAGCGCATCGCCAAGCTCATGGGAGAGCTGTCGTGAGAATCGGCGTCCCGAAGGAGATCACGCCGCGCGAGCACCGCGTGGCGATCACCCCCGACGCGGTCGCGCGACTCGTCGCCAAGAAGTTCGAGGTCTCGGTGCAGCGCGGCGCCGGCCACGGCGCGCAGATCACCGACGACGAGTACGCCGCCGCCGGCGCGCAAGTCGAGCCCGACGCCGCAGCGCTCTGGGCCGCGGGCGATGTGATCGTCAAGGTGCGGCCGCCGACCGACGACGAGGTCGCGCACGTCCGGCCCGGTCAGGCGCTGGTCTCGCTGCTGTACCCGCTGATCGATCACGCACGGGTCGCCGCGCTCGCCGATCGCGGCGCGACCGTGCTCGCCGCCGACATGGTGCCGCGCACGACCCTCGCGCAGATGATGGACGTCCTGTCGTCGCAGGCGACGATCGCGGGCTATCGCGCGGTGCTGCTCGCCGCCGACGCGCTGCCCAAGATCTTCCCGATGCTGATGACCGCCGCCGGCACGATCTCGCCGTCGCGCGTGCTCGTGCTCGGCGCCGGCGTCGCCGGGCTGCAGGCCATCGCCACCGCGCGCCGGCTCGGCGCGATCGTCGAGGCCTTCGACGTCCGCAAGGCCGCCAAGGAGCAGGTCGAGTCGCTGGGCGCGCGCTTCATCGAGGTGCCGTCCGAGGAGGACGCGCAGACCGCCGGCGGCTACGCCAAGGAGGTCTCCGCCGACTACCAGGCGAAGCAGGCCGTGCTCCTGCTCCAGGCCCTCGGCCGCTGCGACGCGGTGATCACCACCGCGCTCATCCCCGGGCGCAAGGCGCCGATCCTCATCACCGCCGAGATGGTGCAGGCGATGCGCCGCGGCTCGGTGATCGTCGACATGGCCGCCGAACAGGGCGGCAACTGCGCGCTGACCACGCCCGGCCAGCGCCAGCTCACCGACAACGGCGTGGTCATCGTCGGCGAGATCAACCTGCCCAGCCAGGTCGCGGTCCACGCCAGCCAGATGTACGCGCGCAACATGGAGAAGCTGCTGTTGCACGTCTCGCGCGACGCCGCGCTCACGCTCGATGCCGCCGACGAGATCGTCAAGGGCATGCTGATCGTGCGCGAGGGCATCGTCGTCCACCCGGCGTGCGCCGCCGCGGTCATCCCCACCAAGGACAAGGAGCTCGCGGCATGAGCACCACGCTGATCATGGGTCTGTACGTCTTCGTGCTCGGCGCCTTCGTCGGATGGCAGGTCCTGTCGAAGGTGCCGCACCTCCTCCACACCCCGCTGATGAGCGCGACCAACGCCATCTCGGGCATCTCGCTGGTCGGCTCGCTGGTCGCGGCCGGCAGCGACCACGACGTCATGACGACGGTCCTCGGATCGATCGCCGTGACCGCGGCCACGATCAACGTCGTCGGTGGCTTCCTCATCACCGACCGCATGCTGCGCATGTTCAAGAAGCGCCCGGAGATCGTCCGATGACCACCACCGACCTCGTGCAACTGCTCTATCTGGGCGCGTCGATCCTGTTCATCCTCGGGCTCCAGCAGCTGGGCAAGGCCGACACCGCGCGGCGGGGCGTGCGGCTCGCCGAGGTCGGCATGCTGCTCGCGGTGGTCGGCACGCTGCTCCACGCCGAGATCATCACCTACCAGTGGATCGTCATCAGCGTGGTGCTCGGCTCGGCGATCGGCACCGCGATGGGCCTCTACATCCCGATGGTGAAGATGCCCGAGCGCATCGCGCTGTCGCACGCGTTCGGCGGCCTCGCGGTCGCGCTGGTCGGCGTGGCCGAGTTCCTGCGCCACGGCGCCGCGCTCGACAAGCTCGCGCTGACCGCGACCGGCCTCGAGGTCTTCCTCGGCGCGCTGACCTTCACCGGCAGCCTGATGGCGTTCGGCAAGCTGCAGGGCGTGATCCCCGGGAAGCCTGTCACCTACCGCGGCCAGAACCCGCTCAACCTCGCGGCGCTCGCGCTCGCCATCGCGGGTGTCGCGTACCTGGTCGCGGTGCCGACCGCGACCGGCGTGTTCGCTGCGGTGCTGGTGCTCGGGCTCGCCCTCGGCGTGCTGCTGGTGCTGCCGATCGGCGGCGCCGACATGCCGGTCGTGATCTGCCTGCTCAATGCGTACGCCGGCCTCGCGGCGGCGGCGACCGGCTTCGCGCTGGGCAACAACGTGCTCATCATCTGCGGCGCGCTCGACGGCGGCTCGGGGATCATCCTCGGCCTGATGATGAGCAAGGCGATGAACCGGTCGTTCCGGAATGTCGTCTTCGGCGCGGGCGCGAACAACGTGGCGACCGAGGCGGCGCCGGTCACGGGCCCAGCCTCGTCGGCCAACGTCGGCACGACCGACGACGCCGCGGCGGTGCTCACCAGCGCGCGCTCGGTGATCATCGTGCCGGGCTACGGCATGGCGGTGTCGCAGGCGCAGTACATCGTGCGCGACCTGGCGGCGGCGCTGGCCGCCAACGGCGCGACCGTGCGTTACGCGATCCACCCGGTCGCCGGCCGCATGCCCGGCCACATGAACGTCCTGCTCGCCGAGGCCAACGTGCCCTACGAGCAGCTGTTCGACCTCGACGCGATCAACGACGACTTCGGCCAGACCGACGTCGCGATCGTGGTCGGCGCCAACGATGTCGTCAACCCGGCGGCCAAGAGCTCGCCGTCGTCGCCGATCTTCGGCATGCCGGTGCTCGCGGTCGATCTGGCGCGCACCGCGATCTGCTTCAAGCGGTCGTTCAACCCCGGCTTCGCCGGCATCGAGAACGAGCTGTTCACGCGGCCCAGCACGATGATGGTGCTCGGCGACGCCAAGAAGAGCCTGTCGGCGCTGGTCCAGGCGGTGAAGGGCGAGCTGCGCCAGGCGGCCTAGGGTCAGCGCCGGGCCGGGGCGCATTGCCCGCCCCTCCCCGAGCGGCTATTGTCGCGCGGCATGAGCGAAGCGCTGCTCGAGATCAAGGGGCTCGTCACCGAGTTCCGCACCGAGCACGGCGTGCTGCGCGCCGTCGACGGCGTGTCGTTCGAGATCCCGAAGCGGCGCACGCTCGGCGTGGTCGGCGAGTCGGGCTGCGGCAAGTCGGTGACCGCGCTCAGCGTCATGCGGCTGATCGCCGATCCGCCCGGCCGCATCGCGGCTGGCGAGATCCGCTATGCCGGCCAGGACCTGCTCAAGCTCGACGACCGCGCGATGCGCAAGATCCGCGGCAACCGCATCGCGATGATCTTCCAGGAGCCGATGACCTCGCTGAACCCGGTGTTCACCGTCGGGGATCAGGTCGCGGAGGCGGTGCAGCTCCACCAGAACAAGACCCGCAAGGAGGCGCTCGCGGTCGCGGTGGAGATGTTCAAGCTGGTCGGCATCCCGGCGCCCGACGAGCGGGTCCACAGCTACCCGCACGAGCTGTCGGGTGGCATGCGCCAGCGCGTGATGATCGCGATGGCGCTGGCCTGCAAGCCCGACCTGCTGATCGCCGACGAGCCGACCACCGCGCTCGACGTGACGATCCAGGCGCAGATCCTCGACCTGCTGCGCAAGCTGCAGAACGAGCTGGGCATGAGCGTCATGCTCATCACCCACGATCTCGGCGTGGTCGCGGAGACCTGCGACGAGGTGGTCGTGATGTACGCGGGCCGTGTGGTCGAGCGCGCGCCGACCGAGGCGCTGTTCGCGGCGCCGCGCCATCATTATACGGCGGGCCTGTTGCGCTCGGTGCCGAGCTACGGCGACCGCAGCGACGACCCGGACGCACCGCGCGGCCGGCTGACCGAGATCAAGGGCATGGTGCCGCCGCTGTGGGCGTTGCCGACCGGCTGCAAGTTCGCCGATCGCTGCGGCGCCGCGCAGGCGAAGTGCACGGCGGAGGAGCCACCGCTGGTCGCGCTCGGCGCTGGTGAGGTGCGGTGCTGGTTCCCGGTCGAGGTGCCCGCGACCATCGCGCCGTCGACCGATCCGGGAGGTGACGCGTGACCGCTCCGCTCGTCGAGCTTCGCGGCCTGTCGAAGCACTTCCACACCAAGGTGAAGTGGCCGCGCACCGCGCAGCCCTCGCCGCTCGATCGCGTGCGCAACGCGCTCACCCGCATGCCCGCGACCGTGCGCGCGGTCGAGAGCGTGGACCTCGACATCATGGCCGGCGAGACCCTCGGCCTGGTCGGCGAGTCGGGCTGCGGCAAGTCGACCCTGGGCCGCACGGTGCTGCGCCTGCTCGATCCGTCGGCGGGCACGATCAAGTTCGATGGCAAGGATCTGACCCGGCAGCCGCAGCGCGAGCTGCGCCCGCTGCGCCGGTCGATGCAGATGATCTTCCAGGATCCGTATGCGTCGCTGAACCCGCGCATGACCGTCGGCGCGACCATCGCCGAGCCGATCGAGATCCACGGCCTCGCCAAGACGCCGGCCGAGCGCACCGCGAAGGTCGCGGCCTTGCTCGCCAAGGTCGGGCTGCGCGCCGACATGGCCACGCGCTACCCGCACGAGTTCTCCGGCGGTCAGCGCCAGCGCATCTGCATCGCGCGCGCGCTCGCGGTCGAGCCGCGGTTCATCGTCTGCGACGAGCCGATCAGCGCGCTCGATGTGTCGATCCAGGCGCAGATCGTCAACCTGCTGCAGGACCTGCAGCACGCTGACAAGCTGACCTACCTGTTCATCTCCCACGACCTCAAGGTCGTGCAGCACATCGCCGATCGGGTCGCGGTCATGTACCTCGGCCGCGTCGTCGAGCTCGCGACCGCGCGCTCGCTCTACCGCACGCCCCGCCACCCGTACACCCAGGCGCTCCTGTCGGCGGTGCCGGTGCTCGATCCCGCGGCGCGCAAGAAGCGCATCATCCTGCAGGGCGATGTGCCGAGCCCGCTCAACCCGCCGAGCGGCTGCGCGTTCCATCCGCGCTGCCCGGTGAAGGACAAGCCCGAGACCTGCAAGACCGAGGTCCCCAAGCTGCGGGTCCTCGACGACGGCTGTCGCGTCGCCTGCCACGTCGCCTAGCTCACCCGCTCGGCGCGAGGTGAGCGCGGCACGGCGGGGTGTGCGCCTGTGTCGCTGCGTTTCCCGACTCAAACCGCGCGTCTGTACCGCGACGCGCGCCACCCGCTCGCGATATCCTGATCGCGGTGGCGGTCCGCATCCTGATCGTCGACGACGACAAGCTGACGCGCTCCGCGCTCGAGGCGCTCCTGCGCCAGGACGCGTTCCTGGCCGGCGCGGGCCTGGAGGTCACGGGCGCCGGCGATGGCCAGGCCGGCCTCGCCGCGTTCGCGGCCCAGCCGCCCGATGTCGCGGTGGTCGATCTGCTGATGCCGCGCCTCGACGGCTTCGCGACCTGCAAGGCGATGCGCGACACGCCGGGCGGCGCGGGCGCGGCGCTGGTGATGATGAGCGGCGCCTTCCACGACGGCGCGATCCGCAACCGCATCCAGAGCGAGCTGGGCGCGAGCTTCTTCGTCAAGCCGTCGCAGCTCAAGGAGCTGACCAAGCACGTCAGCGAGCTCGCGCAGCAGCGCGTGAAGGATCGCGCCAAGCCGCCGTCGAAGCCGCCGCCGATCTCGCCGCCGATGGATCTGCCCGAGCTCGGGCCGCGCACCGGCGACCTCGCGACCCGGCCGCTGCCGGCGGTGCTGCTCGATCTGCAGGAGTCGAGCGTCACGGGCCGGCTCTTGCTGCGGCGCGCGCGCGTCGCCAAGACCGTCGATCTCGCCGATGGCGAGCTGGTCGGCGCGGCGTCGTCGACGCGCGACGAGACCCTCGGCCACTTCCTGGTCGGCTCGGGCGTGATCACCGACGAGCAGCACCGCTCCGCGGTCGCGCGCGCCGCCCAGCGCGGCGAGAAGATCGGCGAGGTGCTGGTCGCGATGGGGATCCTGACCGCGGCCAAGCTCGCCGATCAGCTGACCGCGCAGGCCCGCCACAAGCTGGTCCAGGCGCTGCGCTGGCCGCACGGCGCCTGGCGGTTCGAGCCGCAGACCACCACCGCCTCGCACGATGGCCTGCGCCTGCGCACGATCGACGTCGTGCTCGGCGGCCTGCGCGACACCTTCGACCCCGAGGTCCTGCCCGACAGCGTCGCGGCGCTCGCCGGCCATCCGCTCGAGCTCACCGATCGCGGCCACCGGCTCGCCGCCGACATCCGCCGCTGGTGGGGCGATGGCGTGGTCGCCGCGCTCAAGCCCGGCGTCACGCTCGGCGATCTCGTCGACAGCGGCCTCGATCGCCGCCAGCTCTACGCCGCGCTCGACGCGCTGGTGCTGGTCGGCGGCCTGATCCCGCGCCTGCCCCAGGTCGGCATGGGCGCGAGCGGCGGCGGCGGCGCCGCCGACGTCAACGAGTTCAGCGGGCGCGAATCGACGCAGATGTTCATCGCGCGCCGGCTGACCGACACGATGCCCGGCGAGGCCCGCCACCTCTACGAGATGCTGTTCGAGGACTCGAGCTCGGGCGGCGATCCGGTCGCCGCCGGCAACGTGCCGCTCGATCTCGACGCGCCCCAGGATCTGCTCGACGGCGACTCCGGCGTCATCGACATCGGCGACGCGGCCGCGCTCGCGTCGGCGAACCTCGATGAAGCCACCGTCGCGCGCCGCGCGCTGTTGCGCGAGTACCTCCGCATCCAGGGCCTCGATCACTACGGCGTGCTGCTGGTCGATCGCCGCGCCAACGCCGCCGAGATCGGCGCCGCGCTGGCCGAGCGCCTGTCGAAGTTCTCGCGCGACTTCTACGCGCGGTTCGAGCTCGGCCGCGACGTCGAGAAGCTCGAGGAGCTGCACGGCGCGTACACCCGGGCCCGCGCGACGCTCCTCGACGACGGTCGCCGCCGCCAGTACGACCGCGATCAGGCCGGCGGGGATCTCGCCGAGCAGGCGCCCTCGCTCGACGCCGAGCTCGCGTTCCGCGCCGGCGAGGAGCTGCTCGCGCGCAAGCACTTCGCGAACGCGATCGCGAAGTTCGCGGCCGCCGCCGCCGCCGCGCCCGACGAGGCCGACTACCACGCCGCGCTCGGCTGGGCCCACTGGCTGGCCGGCGGCGCCGACGCGCGCGCCGCCGATCTCGCGCGCCCGCACCTCAACCAGGCGCTCGCGATCAACCCGGATCACGCGACCGCGCACGACTACAGCGGCCGCATCGACGCGACGCTCGGCACCGATGACGCGCTCGCGGTGTTCCACCTCGAGCGCGCGCTCGACATCGATCCCGGCCGGGTCGAGGCGCTGGCCGAGCTCGAGCGCATCTTCCTGCGCCGCGGCGACGCCCGCCCGCTCGAGCGCCTGTACCGCCGGCTGCTGTATCGCGCGGCCGGGCGCACGCCCGCGATCGAGGCCCGGCTGTGGCTGCGCCTGGGCGGGCTCGCCCGCGATCACCTCGACGATCTCGTCGGCGCGCGCGCGGCGTTCGCGAACTCGCTGCGCATCGCGCCCGGCGATCCGGTCGCGACCGCGGCGCTGGCCGACCTCGATCGCCGCACCGATCACGGCGCCGACGCCGACTGGGACGCGCTGCGCGCGCGCTGGCGCAAGGACTACAGCGCCGCCGCCACCGGCGCGGAGCTGGTCAAGCACGCCGCCGAGACCGGCCGCCACGACGCGAGCTTCCTCGCGGCCTCGGCGCTGGTCGCGATGGGCGAGGCCGACGCCGACAGCGAGGGCCTCTACCAGCGGTTCCGCCCGCGGTTCGTGGTCCGCGCCCAGCACGCGCTCGGCCTGCCCGAGTGGAGCCAGCTGCGCCACCACGACGACTCGCTCGAGATCGGCGCGCTCATCGAGCTGCTCGCACCCGCGGCGCGCGCGCTCATGCCGCTCACCCTCGCCGACCTCGAGCTCGACGAGTCGATGCAGGTGTCCGAGGTCGATCTGCCGGCGGGCTTCGCGCGCATGCGCGGCTACGTCGCTGGGCTGTTCGCGGTCCAGCCACCCGCGGTCTACGTGCGCTCGGATTTCGGCGCGCAGATCCACGTCGGCGCGCTCGATCAGCCGGTGCTGCTCGCCGGCGACGAGGCGCTCACCGCGCCCGAGCGCGGCGAGCTCGCGTTCCGGCTGGCGCGGGCCATGACGTACCTCTGGCCCGGTCGCGCCGTCGGCGGCTCGCGCCCGGCGCGGGTACTCAAGCGGGTCGTCCTCGCGGCGTTCGCCGCCGCCGCGCCGCAGGCCGCGGCCGGCCTGCTCGGCTCGGACAGCGACTCGCAGGCCGCGCAGGCCGCGTTCACCGCGCTCGACGACGAGATCCAGCAGAAGGCGCGCGCCGTGGTGCTGCGCCTGGTGGCGCGCTCGCCCTCGTTCAACCTGTCCAAGTGGGCGCGCGGCCTGTCCCGCACCGCCGATCGCGCCGGCCTCCTGGTCTCGGGCGATCTGCCGGCGGCGCGGCGGTTCGCCGTCGAGCACGGCGCCCACGACGACGATCTCGTCGACTTCGCCCTGTCGCCGGCCCACCTCGCGCTGCGCGCCGAGCTCGGCCTGTCGATCGACGTCTGACCGGCCGGCGCAACCCTCCGCGGGCCGCGGCAACATCCCCCTGCCGCGATGCGTCGATGAACGTATCGCCGCGACGGCGCTATAGTGTCGCGATGGCAGACCGACCCGCCCCGGCCCCCGCGCCGCCGTTGCGCCCGCACACCGATGGGGTGCCCGGGCCATCGTCGAACTGGTTCGCCGCGCACGTCGCCGGCCTGATCGCGCTGGTGATGGGCGTGGCCGGGTTCGCGGTCGTGTCGCTCACCACGGAGAAGTTCTGGTCGACCCCCGACTGGCGCCTCACCGTGCCGATCCTGGTGGCGACCGCCGCCGCCGCCACCGTCTCGATCGTGCGCCGCGAGCGCGCGGTCGCCCTGCCGCTGCTCGGCGTCGGCCTCGCCGCCGCCGCGGTCGTGCTGGGCTGGTTCCTCATCACCGCGATCGTCGTCGCCGTGACCGCGATCGTGATCCTCCTCCTCAGCCACGCGATGTGACCCCATGAGCTCCCCCGACACCAACGACCTCGACGAGCGCGAGCTCATCTACGACTGGAACTCGGTCGAGAAGGTCGCGAAGATCTCGCCCAAGCGGCGCATCCAGTTCCTCGACGAGACGCTGCGCGACGGGATCCAGTCGCCGTCGGTGGTCGACCCGAGCATCGACGACAAGCTCCGGCTGGTCGACCTCGCGGCCTCGCTCGGCATCGACACGATGGACATCGGCCTGCCCGGCGCCGGCAAGCGCGCGGTCGAGGACGTCACGACCATCGCCGAGCACATCCGCGACGCGAAGCTGCCGATCAAGATCGCGTGCGCGGCGCGCACCCACGTCAACGACATCCAGGCGGTCATCGACATCTCGCAGAAGGTCGGCGTCGAGATCGAGGTGCTGTCGTTCATCGGCAGCTCGCCGATCCGCCAGTACGCCGAGGACTGGGATCTTGCGCGCATGCTCAAGCTGTCGGCCGACGCGATCGACCTCGCGCGCCGCCACAGCCTGCCGGTCGGCTACGTCACCGAGGACACCACCCGCTCGCGGCCCGAGGTGCTGCACCGCCTGTTCACCAACGCGGTCGAGCACGGCGCGTCGCGCCTCGTGGTCTGCGACACCGTCGGGCACGCCACGCCCGACGGCATCCGCAACCTGCTCAAGTTCACGCGCAACCTGCTGAACGGCATCGGCCGCGACGACGTCGGCATCGACTGGCACGGCCACAACGATCGCGGCCTCGGCGTGGTGAACTCGATCTTCGCGATCGAGTACGGCGCCGATCGCGTCCACGGCACCGCGCTGGGCATCGGCGAGCGCGTCGGCAACGCGGCGCTCGATCAGATCCTGCTCAACCTCAAGCTGCTCGGCGAGCTGCCCGAGCACGACCTGTCCAAGCTCCTGCTCTGGTGCAAGGTCGCGTCGCAGGCGACGCGCATCCCGATCCACCCGCAGTACCCGCTCGCCGGCACCGACGCGTTCCGCACCGCCACCGGCGTGCACGCGGCGGCGATCATCAAGGCCGAGAAGAAGGGCCACGCGTGGCTCGCCGATCGCATCTACTCCGGCGTCCCTGCGGGCATGTTCGGCCGGAGTCAGGAGATCGAGGTCGGCCACTACTCCGGCGAGTCGAACGTCCTGTACTGGCTCCGCAAGCGGGGGTTCGAGCCGACCCCCCCCCTCGTCCAGGCCATCTTCAACGCGGCAAAACGTGGCAATCGTGTGCTGACCGACGAGGAAATCCTGCAGCTCATCAAGGAATTTCGCGCTGTATAATCAGTAGTGTCCATAACATCTCACGCATACAACCATTCAGATTCTCTTAGCATCGAGCTGTTGCGGGCGTGAGATTGGTGCTAGGCTGGAGCCAACGTCATGTCTTCGAATGCTGGTAACTGGACGGGCACGCTCGTGGTTCGTCGCGACGTGAAATTCAATGGCCTCAAGGTGTTCTCGGCCACGATGGTCGCGGACCGTGATCAGCTCGGGGAGAAGGTGACCAACTGGCTCGCCAGCCACCCCCAGTGCAAGTTGACCGACATCGTCGTGACCCAGTCGAGCGACGAGGCCTTCCACTGCGTCGCGATCACCGTCTTCTACTGGGAAGACGTCCCGGCGCGCCGCTGATCACCCTGCCGCGCCACGCGCTGCGCTCGCGCATCACGCGCCGGGTGCGGCGCTGCGCGACACGCGGCGCGCGAATCACCGTCACCGTCCGGTGACGACCGCGGTACGGCCCGCGCGCGCTGTGCTGGCAACGAACCGCGGCGCCTGGCCTCGCTAGCGACGCACGCTTGCGCTTAGATCGGCGCATGCGGAAGTTCAACTTCTCGTCCGGGCCGTCGGTCCTGCCCGAGCCGGTGCTGCGCAAGGCGCAGGTCGCGGTCTGGGACTGGGACGACACCGGCATCGGGATCCTCGAGCACAGCCATCGCGGCCCCGAGTTCACGGCGCTGTGCGAGCGCGCCGAGCGGCTGGTCCGCGAGGTCGGCGACGTGCCCGACGAGTACGCCATCCTGTTCCTGCAGGGCGGCGCGTCGGCGCAGTTCCACATGGTGCCGATGAACTTCCTCGCCGCCGGCGCCACCGCCGACTACTGCGTCACCGGCACGTGGGGCCAGAAGGCCATCGGCGAGGCCAAGAAGCTCGGCCAGGTCCACGTCGCGTGCTCGAGCGAGGCGTCGAACTTCGCGGCGATCCCCTCCGCCGACGAGGTCCATTGGTCGAGCGCGCCGGTCTACGGCCACTTCACCAGCAACGAGACGATCCACGGCGTGCAGTGGGCCGCGCCGCCGCCGCCGCCGCCGGGCGGCGCGCCGCTCATCTGCGATGCGTCGTCGGATCTGTTCAGCCGTCCGCTCGAGATCAGCCGCTACGGCATGGTCTACGCCGGCGCGCAGAAGAACCTCGGCCCGTCGGGCACCGTGCTCGCGCTCGCGCGCAAGGACCTGATCGAGCGCGGCTCGCGCGCGCTGCCGACGATGCTGCAGTACCGGACCTGGGCCAGCGATCACTCGCTCTACAACACGCCGCCGACCTTCGGCATCTACCTGGTCGCCGAGGTCCTCGAGTGGGTGCGCGCCGAGGGCGGCATCGCCGCGATGCAGGCGCGCGCGGTCGAGCGCGCCTCGCTCGTCTACGACTTCCTCGATCAGAGCCGCCTGTTCCACGGCCACGCGCGCGCCGACAGCCGGTCGCTCATGAACATCACGTTCCGCGCGACCACGCCCGCGCTCGAGGCCGAGTTCCTCGCCGGCGCCGACGCCCTCGGCCTCGCCAACCTCAAGGGCCACCGCTCGGTCGGCGGCATGCGCGCCAGCATGTACAACGCGTTCCCGGTCGCTGGCGCCCGCGCCCTCGTCGAGTACCTCGACGAGTTCGAGCGCGCGCATCGCTAGCCTCGCGCCGCGGGTTGATGGCCGCGCCCCTCACCCGCGGCGTCGGTTCGCGGCGCGGATGATGGCAACCGGCTACACCCGCGCGCACCGCAGCATCGGCACGCGCTGCAGCTGTAAGCGCCATCATCGACGCGCGCCTGCCGCGCTCGTACGATGCGGACGATGAAGCAGCTCGCGTGCGTGGTCGTGGTCGTGGCGGCTTGCGGGCCGCCGAGCAGCGGGACGCGAACCGACGCACCGTCGGGGCCGCAGGTCGATGCGCCGGCCGCGATCGACGCCGCGCCGGCGGGCCCGCCCTGGCACGACTTCCCAGCGGCGCCGATCATCGAGCCCGGCGCGCCCGCCGACGCGCCCGATCTGTTCACGGATCCGGGCACCGCGTCGGGCGGCCCGTGCCTGCTCGAGCCGCAGATCGGCGCGCTGTTCCCGAACAACTGGGTCCGGCCGCGGTTCAACCTGGTGCCGCCGGCGGGCCAGAACCTGTTCGAGATCCGCGTGCACGCCGACGACGAAGCCAACGACCTGGTCGCGTACACGACCTCGCCGCTGTGGACGATGCCGACGACCGTGTGGGCCGGGCTGGCGGCGCACGTCGTGGATCAGCCCATCACGCTCACGGTGCGCGGCGCGGTCTGGAACGGCACCGTGCTGACCTTGCCGCCCGCGCTCGGCACCACCGGCCCGATCACGATCGCGCCCGTCGCCGCGACCGGCGCGATCGTCTACTGGACCACCAGCAACGGCACCTCGCTCAAGGGCTTCGATGTCGGCGAGGAGGTGGTGCACCCGGTGATGACCGCGACCCAGGCCGGCGCGACCGAGTGCATCGGCTGCCACAGCTCGACGCCGGACGGGAAGTTCGTCGGCTTCTCCGCCTACGACCTCGCGAGCGGTGACCGCAACCGCCGCGCCGACCTGCGCTCGACCGCGACCGCGACCTCGCCGGCGTTCCTCACCCCGGCCGCCGTCAACCTGCTCGCGCGCGTCGACCAGAACGCGCCGTCGTTCTCGGCCGCGCACTGGACCGCGGGCGATCACATCGCGCTCACGATGTACCGGCCGCGGCCGAGCGCGACCACCGACATCGTCTGGACCAACCTCGAGGCGACCGCCGAGACCCAGGGCGTCGGCTGGGGCATCGTCGCGCGCACGGGCGATACGCGCAGCGCCGCGTCGGCGACCTTCAGCAACGACGGCACGCGCGTCGCCTACGTCTCGGCCCCCAACGTCGATCAGAGCGGGACCGCGCACGACGAAGGCGACCTCTACACCGTGCCGTATGCCAGCGGTGCCGGCGGCACCGCCACGCCGGTCGCGGGCGCGAGCGCAGCCGGCACCAACGAGTACTACCCCGACTTCTCCGCCGACGATCGGCTGCTCGCCTTCAACCGCGCCACCGGCGGCTCCTACGACAACGCCACCGCGGAGGTGTTCGTGGTCCCGAGCACCGGCGGCACCGCGACCCGGCTGCTCGCGAACACGCCCAACGCGTGCCTCGGCACCGCGAGCCCCGGCGTCACCAACAGCTGGCCCAAGTGGTCACCGCAGGCGACCACCGTCGGGACCCGCACGTTCTACTGGCTGACGTTCTCGTCGCGCCGCGGCCCCGGCGGCGTCCCGCAGCTCTACGTCACCGGCGTCGTCACCGACGGCGCGACCGTGACGACGTACCCGGCGATCTACCTGTGGAACCAGCCCGCCGCCGAGAACAACCACACGCCCGCGTGGGACGACTTCGACATCGTCGTGAACTGACCATCAACGATCGTCACGGCGGCAGCGCGAAGTCCTTCACCACGGCCATGTGCTGCATGTTGGTCGCCGCGCTGTCGGTGTCGAGCGCGGGCGGGACCTCGGTGAGCGGGGTGTAGACCCGCGTATCGAACACCAGGCCATCGGGATAGGTCGAGGCCCCGATGCTCGTCGGGATGCGGAGCGGATCGAGGTCGGCATCGGCCATGACCCAGTCGTAGGGCTTGTTGCGGTTGCCGTTGGTGTTGTGGTTCGCGTTCTGATCCGTCGGATACGGCGCGGCGGTCGACACGACCGCCGACAGCGTGGTCACGCACGCCTCGGTGCGCGTGTCGGTGTTGAAGTCGCCGGCGATCACGAGGTAGTCCGCGGCCGGCACGTTCGCCGTGATGAAGTCGCGCAGCGCGACCGCCTCGATGTCGCGCTTCGCCGCGCTCGTGGTCAGGAAGTGCACGCTGACCGCCCAGACGTCGACGGGGCCCGGCACATCGACCCGCGCCCAGACGAAGCCGCGATTGCTGACCGCGGGATCGATCCAGGAGCCCGCGCTCACGATCGGGTACCGACTGGCCACGCCGTTCGGGATCTGGCCGGTCCCGCGGAAGTAGACGTAGGTCGGTCCGAACGCCTGGTCGATGAAGCTGCGGAGATCGGCGTCGGTGTTGCTGGCGTAGTTCAGCTCCTGCAGCATCGCGACGTCGGGGCCGAGCGCGCGCAGGATCCGGATCCCGGGCGCCTCGTAGGCCTGCAGGTTGCCGCTCGTCACGTTCGCCGCGGCGATCCGCAGGCGGACGATCCCGGCATCGGAGAGCGTGGCATCGGGACCCCCATCGACGATCACCGCATCGGGACCCCCATCGACGATCACCGCATCGGGGCCCGCATCGACGATCACCGCATCGGGGCCCGCATCGGCGATCGCGCCATCCGCTGCGGCATCGGCGATCGCGCCATCCGCGGTGGCATCGACGAGCACGCCATCAACAGGCGCATCCGCCAGCGGGGCATCGAACTCCGGCCACGCGTCCGCGGCCGGCCCGTCGACGACGCGCCCGTCGACGACCGCGCCGTCGGCGACCGCGCGCAGGTTGTCGCCACAGCCAGCGAGCGCGACCGCGATCGCGAGCGCCCATACAGCGCGCCGGGTACCAGCCATCAGCGTTCCAACGTAGCAGTCCGGGAGCGCGCCCGTGAACGGGCCGCGCCAGCCTGATCGTCGCGGCCCGCGACGCGATCCGTACGTCCTGGCCCTACGGCTCCGACGAACAACCACATGCCGCCGCCTCACTGCGCTCGGCGGCCCGCGATCACCTCGCGATCGCGCCGATCGTCTCTACGGCGTCGGCGCGACCCGGCCACCGCCGTTGGCCGGCACGGTCGGCGCCGGCTGGCGATCGCGGATCGATCCCGTGGTCGACGAGCGCAGCATCACCGCGACCACGCCGAGCAACACGATCGCGATGATCAGCAGCACGCCGAACGGCACGCGATCGCCGAGGGTCTTGCGCCCGAAGAACCGCCCCGCCGAGCGCCGGTGGATCGTCTCCGCGACCCGCTCGGGCATCTCGGCCGGCGCCGCGGCGCGCGACTTCGCCATCCCCGACAGCGCCGCCATCGTCTCGACCAGCTCGTCGTACGCCGCGCGGCACGCCGCGCAACCCGCGAGGTGTGCCTCGATCTCCGCGCGCTCCGACGCGGGCAGCCCGCCCTCGTGATAGTCGGACAGGCGGGCCTCGATCGCCTCGTGCGGTTCGGTGGTGGACGGGTCTTCGGCCATGGTCGTCCTCTACAGATGACGCGTGATCTTCTTGCGCAACGCCATGCGCGCGCGGTGCAAGCGCGACTTGATCGTGCCATCGGGCAGCCCGGTGATCTCCATGATCTCCTCGATCGAGAGATCCTCGACGTCGCGCAGCACGACCAGCACGCGGTGCTCCTCGTCGAGCTCGGCGATCGCCTCCTGCAGCATGCGCTCGGTCTGCGCGCCCTCGAGCTGCCGATCCGGCCGCGGCGACGGCGGCGGCGCCGCGACCGCCGCCGCGACGTCGGCCTCGGACGCCTCGTCGAGCTCGTCCTGATCGCGATCGTGGCGCCGCGAGAGGTACTTGATCCGGTTCTTGCAGTGGTTGACCGTGACCCGGTAGAGCCACGTCGAGAACTTCGACTCCTCGCGGAAGGTGTCGATGGTCTTGAAGACCGAGATGAACACCTCCTGGGCGACGTCCTCGGCCTCGGCCCGGTTGCCGAGCATCCGGTAGGTCATGTTGAAGACCTTGTCGCGGTGCTCCGCCACCAGCTCGCGGAACGCCTTCTCGTCGCGCTCGCGCAGGCGGCGCAAGAGCATGCGTTCACGCAGCGTCATGGACTGCCGCCGAGCATACCGCGGCTACCAGGGCGCCAGGCCCCGCGGGCCGCGGTTCGTCGCGCCGCGCGCCGACGCCGCACGCACCGTCGGCGCGGTCCGCCATCCGCGACCGGTGCTGCGCAGCTCACGCGCGATAGACACCGCGCCGCGGCTTCCGTTTCACCGAACTCGCCCTATCGCCGTCCCCGAGGGGTCCGCGGACCCGCTACTGCAGGAACTGGCCGCCGCCGCCGCTGCTCACGCCGCGCGGCCCGAAGAACCGCAGGCTGGCCGTGAACACGAACTCGTCCCCGCCCTTGACCTCCTTGCGCGCGCCGAGGTCGAGCCCGACCTTGAGGCTGGTCAGGCCGAGGCCGCCGCTGATGAAGGTGCCGGACATCGCGGAGTCGTAGACCGCGCCCAGCCGCACCGGGACGCCGAGCTGGCCCTGCCGTCCGGTGAAGTAATACTCGGCGCCGCCGCCGTAGCGCCCGGTCTTGCCGCTCGCGTCGAGGTTCCACAGCCCGTCGAACACCAGGCTCATCGCGGGCGTCGGCCGCGCCATGATCCCGGAGCCGATCGCGCGCGGGAACTGCGTCGACTTCGCGCCCCACAGGTCGTAACCGACCACGGCGATGTTGACGAGATCGCTGACCTTGACCGTCATGCCGAGGTCCCAGTTGAAGCCGGACGTATCGGTCTCGCCCATCACCTTCGAGTTGTAGTCGAAGTACTTCACGGCGCTGCCGATGAGGATGTGCGGCAGGATCTGGCGCGACATCGTGAGCCCGAAGGTGTGGGCGCGGCGCTTGGTCTCCATGCCGTCCGCGCCCGGGCTCGCCGAGACGTAGTTGTAGTAGAAGCAGCCCGGCGCCGCGGTTGTCGAGTCGCACGCCGACAGGTGCAGCACCGACGCGCTGTCCGACGGGCGATAGCCATACGCGCCCTCGAACACCAGGTCCTGGCTCAGCGGCAAGCCCGCGGGGTTGAGCGTGGTCGCGAGCGCGCCGGTCGCCCCCGCGCGCATGCCGCCGCCCAGCGCCAGCTCGCGCGCGCCCTGGTCCTCGGTCAGCGAGTCCGCGTCCGCCCGCGCCGCCGAGATCGATACCGTCAGCGTGGCCGCGGCGACGCCCATCACGATCATCGGCAGGCTGCGCATGCGCCCACCATCCCAGGCCGGGCCACCACAGGCAAGAAATTGGAGAATGTCAAAGATCTGCGCGCCGGAATGGCAGGCCGGCGCTCGCGCGGCTGCCAATCAGTCAGGCATCGATACGGCGCCCGGCATGCAGTCCGGCCCGAGGTGCTCGGCGATCGAGCAGTAGGCGTCGTCGCCGACGATGACGTGATCGAGGATCGGGATCCCGACCAGCTCGCCGATCGCGCGCAGCCGCTCCGACAGCACGACATCGTCCGGGCTGGGCTCGACCAGGCCCGAGGGATGGTTGTGCGCGACCACCGCCGACGCCGCCGACATGCGGATCAGCGGACGGAACACGTCGCGCGGGTGGACCTCGACGCGATCGAGCGTGCCGCGCGCGACCTCGACATCATCGATGACCATGCCGCGCGCGTTGAGCGCGACCACCACGAACACCTCCTGCGTGAGCCCGATCAGCCTGGGCCGCAACCGCCGGTAGATGTCCTCCGCGCTGAGCATCACCTCGGTGTGCTCGCGGCCGCGCGCGAGCGCGCGCCGGCCGAGATCGAACGCGGCGGTGATCCGCGCAGCGCGGGCCACGCCGATCCCGGCGATGCCGAGCAGCTCGTGCGGGCGCGCCCGCGCGAGCTGGCCGAGGCCGCCGACCGCGCGCAGGAGCTGCTCCGCGAGCTGATCAGCGGGCATGCCGCGGATGCCGGTGCCGAGCAGCACCGTGAGCAGCTCCGCATCGCTGATACAGGTCACACCTTCGGCGAGCAGTCGCTCGCGGGGACGGTCATCGGGTTCGTCGAGCACGCGGAGATCCAAAGCAAGCCGAGCGCCAGCGCGCGGCGCTCCTCGTTCCGCGCGGTTGCGACGCGCGTCGTCCGGCCCGCGGCCGATCACGTCCGCCGAGCGGCCACGGCGTCCGCGCACCGACCACGCGCGTCCGGCCCGCGCCCGCGCGATCATCACCGGTTTCGCGCCAACCGCCATCGCATGCGCGCCCCTCGCCGACCCCGCGGACAAGATGTTCTTCAGCTTCCGCTCGTGCCCGCCTTCGCCGTGGCACCGCCGGGCACCGGTGTTACCCTCGCCGGGCCATGTTCGTCTGCCCCGAGTGCGGTCAGCTCCTCGCCCAGGCCGGCGCCTGCCCGTCCGACGGCACCGCGCTCATCGCGCGCGGCGATGATCCCATCGTCGGCACCTCTGTCGGCGCGTACCGGGTCTCGCGCCTGCTCGGCGTCGGCGGCATGGGCCGGGTCTACAAGGGCGTGCACCCTTCGATCGGCAGCCGCGTCGCGATCAAGGTGCTGTCGCACGAGTGCGCCAGCCGCCCGGATCTGGTCGAGCGGTTCTTCTCGGAGGCGCGCGCGGTCAACCTGATCCGCCACGAGAGCATCGTCAACGTCCTCGATCTCAACCAGCTCCCCGATGGCCGGCCCTTCATCATCATGGAGTACCTGGATGGCGCGCCGCTCAACGACATCGTCGAGAAGGTCGGCCCGATGCCGATGGGCGGCGTGGCCCGGCTCATGGGCGAGGTCCTCGACGCGCTCGGCGCGGCCCACGCCAAGGGCATCGTCCACCGCGATCTCAAGCCCGACAACATCTACGTCACGCCCGCGGGACATCCCAAGGTGCTCGACTTCGGCATCGCCAAGCTGCGCCCCGAGCTCGGCGGCAGCTCGACTCAAACCGGCTCGCTGCTCGGCACGCCTCACTACATGTCGCCCGAGCAGGCGACCGGCCGCGGCGTCGATCACCGCACCGACATCTACGCGATCGGCGTGATCCTGTTCGAGTGCATGACCGGCCGGCGGCCGTTCAACGCCGACTCGCTGTTCGATCTGCTGCGCCAGCACGTGGATGTCGCGCCGCCGTCGCCGCGCTCGCTGCGCCCCGACATGCCGCCGGCGCTCGAACAGGTGATCCTCACCACGCTCGCCAAGGATCCCAACCAGCGGTTCGGCTCCGCGGGCGCGCTGACCCAGGCGCTCATGGCGGCGACGACCACGCTGCCGCCGGATCAGTGGACCTCGGTCGGCCCGTCGACGATCGCGCACATGAGCGCGCAGCGCGGCATCGTGTCCGGCGCGCAGACGCCGGCGTCGTTCCCGAACGCGTGGACCGGCAGCGGTGCGCCGCCGACCTCGCCGAACACCTCGCCGCCCGCGCACATGACGCCGGCCCCGCCGACGCCGATGCCCGGCCAGCCCGGCTACGGCGCCCCGGGCTACGCGCAGCCCTACGCGCAGCCCGGCATGACGCCACCGCCCGGCGCGCCGTCGACGGTGTCGAACGGCCAGGTCGAATCGAAGCCGCCGAGCGGCGGCAAGAAGGGCCTGTGGCTCGGCCTCGGCGCGGTCGTGGTCGTCGGTGGCGTGGTGATCGCCGCGGTCGCGTCGAGCGGTGGCGGCAGCGCGCCCGGCTCGGGCACCGCCGCGGCCGCGCCGCCCCCGGGATCCGCGACGCCGCCCGCCGGCTCCGCGACCCCGCCTGCGGGATCCGCGACGCCACCCGCCGGCTCCGCCACCCCGCCCGCGGGATCTGCCACGCCACCCGCCGGATCCGCCGCCCCGCCGAGCGACGACGACAAGGTCGCCTCGCTCGACGACGTCGATCTCACCGACGCCGACGACATCACCCGCGGCCTCGCCGACATCGACAAGCAGATCGCCGCGCTCGGGCCCACCGACAAGGACGCCGCCAACCGGCTCGTGCAGCTCAAGTCGCAGCTGGTCGCGGCGCGGGTCGCGCTCACCGGCTCGGCGACGCCGCTGCCCGGCTCCGGCGCGCCCCCGAGCGGCAGCTACAACGGCGGCGCGCTCGCCGGCCCCGGTGGCTTCGATCCGACGAAGTTCGATCTCACCGCGTACTACGCCGAGGCCTTTGCCGAGGCCAAGAAGATCTACCCCGACGCGGTCCTCTGGCGCGTCGATGCCGAGGGCGTGATGCCCGACGGCAAGGCCAACCTCACCCTCAGCGACGACTTCTCGGTGCTCTACCGCTTCATCTCGCCGGCCAAGACCAAGCGCCCCGACAACGTGCCGCTCGGCGTGAAGGTCGAGCAGAAGTGCGTGGTCTACGTGAACGTCGAGAAGACCGAGATCCGCAGCTACACCGTCGAGTGGGATTGCAAGGACGAGCACACGATCCACGCGCCGAAATGCAGCGCACAGCAGGTCTGGCAGAAGGCGATCAAGCTCGGCGCGCCGGCCAAGAACGCGGTCGGCGAGCTCGGCTACCGGAGCGACTTCGACGGCAACACCCTCTGGTACTTCGACGTCGGCGACGTGTTCTCGCAGACCATCCCCGACAACTGCTGAGCGCCGTCACCCCGAACGGCGGTAGGCTTCGCGCGTGGCGACCCACCTGCGGACCTGTCCATTGTGCGAAGCGACCTGCGGCCTCGTCGTCGAGACCGAGGGCCGCGCGATCACCAGCGTGCGCGGCGACGCCGACGATCCGTTCTCGCGCGGCTACATCTGCCCGAAGGCCTACGGCGTCAAGGCGCTCAGCGACGACCCCGATCGGCTGCGCGCGCCGCTGGTCCGCACCGATGCCGGCCTGGCGCCGGCCACCTGGGACGACGCGTTCGCCACCGCGCTCGCGCGGCTCGCGGCGATCCGGAAGCAGCACGGCAACGACGCGGTCGCGATCTACATCGGCAACCCGGGCGCGCACAGCCTCGACCTGATGCTCTACGGGCCCGCGCTCATCCGCGCGCTCGGCACCAAGCAGCGCTACTCGGCGAGCTCCGCCGATCAGCTGCCCAAGATGGTGTCGGCCGGTCTGATGTTCGGCGGCGGGCTCACGATCCCGGTGCCCGACGTCGATCGCACCGACCACCTGCTCATCCTCGGCGCCAACCCGCGCGCGTCGAACGGCAGCCTGATGACCGCGCCCGATATCGGCGGGCGCCTCGACGCGATCCGCGCGCGCGGCGGCACGGTGATCGTGCTCGATCCGCGGCGCAGCGAGACCGCCGCCGCCGCGACCGAGCACCACTTCATCCGGCCCGGCACCGACGCGCTGTTCCTGCTCGCGATCGTCCACGTCCTGTTCGCGGAGGACCTGGTCCGGCTCGGCGCGGTCGCCGATCACGTCAAGCACCTCGACGAGATCCGCGCGATCGCCCAGCGGTTCGCGCCCGAGCGCGTCGCGTCCGCGACCGGCATCGCCGCTGACACGATCCGCCGGCTCGCGCGCGCCCACGCCGCCGCGCCCAGCGCCGCGTGCTACGGCCGCATCGGCACGACCTGCCAGGAGTTCGGCACGCTCGCCAGCTGGGCGGTCGATCTCGTCAACATCCTCACCGGCAATCTCGATCGCCCGGGCGGCGCGATGTTCACCACGCCCGCCGCCCTGCCCGGTCGCCACCGCCCGCGGGCCGACGTCCGCTTCGGGCGCTTCACCTCGACCGCGCGCGGCCTGCCCGAGATGTTCGGCGAGCTGCCGATCGCGACCCTCGCCGACGAGATCGAGGCCGGCACGGTCAAGGCCCTCATCACGATCGCCGGCAACCCGCTGTCGTCGGCGCCCAACGCCGCGCGCCTCTCCGCCGCGGTCGCGTCGCTCGAGTTCCGGCTCGCGATCGATCCCTACGTCAACGAGACCACGCGGCTCGCCGACGTGATCCTGCCGCCGCCCGGGCCGCTCGAGCGCGCGAGCTACGACGTCGCGCTCTACCAGCTCGCGGTCCGCAACGTCGCCAAGTTCGTGCCGGCGCTGCCGCCGCCCGACGGCACGCCCGCCGAGTGGGAGATCCTGGTGACGCTCGCGAAGGGCGCGATGGGCATGGGCGCCGCGCCGATCGCGATGGCCGACGACGCGATCGCGCGCGAGCTGGTGAAGCGCGAGCTCGACGGCGCCGGCCTCGCCGTCGACACGAACGCGGCGCTCGCGGCGCTCGGCGATCGCCGCGGCCCGGCGCGCCTGATGGACTTCCTGATCCGCACCGGCCCCTACGGCGATCGCTTCGGCGAGCACCCCGACGGCCTGACGCTGGCATCGCTGCTCGCGCAGCCGCACGGCGTGGACCTCGGGCCGCTGGTGCCGGGCGTGCCCCAGGTGATCCGCACCGGCGATGCGAAGATCGATCTCGCGCCGACGCTCATCACCGACGATCTCGCGCGGCTCGAGGCCGCGATCGATCGCGCGCCCTCGCTGGTGCTGATCGGCCGCCGCCACCTGCGCAGCAACAACTCGTGGATGCACAACCTGCCGGCGCTGGTGAAGGGCCCGGCGCGCTGCACGCTGCTGATCCATCCGAGCGATGCCGCGCACCACGGCCTCACCTCGGGCGGGCGCGCCGAGCTGCGCGGCCGGGTCGGCGCGGTGGTCGCGCAGGTCGAGATCTCCGACGAGATGATGCCGGGCGTGGTCTCGCTGCCGCACGGCTTCGGCCACGATCAGCCGGGCATGCGCACCGCGGTCGCGACCGCGCACGCCGGCGTCAACGTCAACCTGGTGTCCGACGACCTCGCGCTCGACGTGCCGTCGGCGAACGCCGCGTTCAACGGCGTGCCGGTCACGCTCGCGCGGGTCGATGCGTAGCGCGGCCGCCCCGACGGAGCGCCCGCCCGGATGACCGCCCGCCGCGTCCTCTGCGCGATCACCGACGACGCCCCGGGCTACCCCGGCTCGATCGCGGCCTGGCGCAGCACCGGCTACCTGCTCGCCGACTGTGGCCGCGATCTGGTCGTCTGGGATCCGGACACCGCCGCGGTGATCATCCGCGTGCGCCACGGCGCCACCGCGCGCGAGGGCCTGCCGCTGATGACGATCGCCGTCGACGACGACACCGGCATGATCGCGCTCGCCCACGGCGTGCGCGACTTCGCGCTGTGGTCGCTCGATCGCATGGAGCGCCAGCGGGTGTTCGCCGGCCACGGCGAGCAGGTGCGCGCGGTCGTGTTCGCCGACGACGCGGTGGTCAGCGGCAGCGGCGACGGCACCGTGCGGCGCTGGGATCGCATGCGCGGCGCCTGCCGCGCGGCGCTCGCGGTCGGCCCGACCTACGCGCTCGCGCGCCACCCGACCGCGGACGTGATCGCCGCGTGCGGTGCCGAGGACGCCGCCGGCCGGATCACCCTGCTCGACGACTTCGAGGTCGCGCGCTCGATCCTCGTACCGCTCGCGCCGCTCCCCGATCACGCGCCGCTGTCCGACGAGCACCGCCGCCGCCTCGGCGCCGCCGCCGACCGCCGCGACGCGCGCATCACCTGCGCCGCCTGGCACCCCGACGGGCGGCACCTCGTCACCGGCGGCCACGACTTCGGCGTGACGCTGGTCGACGCAGCGACCGGGGCGCTCGTGCGCACCTGGTACGGCCACGCCCACTGGGTCACCGCGGTCGCGGTCACCGCCGACGGGGCGCGCGTCATCAGCGCTTCTACCGACGGCCAGGTGCGGGTCTGGGACGCCGCCTCGGACGCCTGCCTCGTCGAGCATCCGGCCCTGCCCGCCGCGGCCCTGGCGCTGCACCTCCGCGGCGACCGCATCGTCGCCGGCTGCGCAGACGGCTGGATCTACGAATTCTGATCGCGCGAACCGAGGTGCGCCGCCGTGGCACAGCGCCGTCGCGCAGCGCCCGCGCCCAGCCCCTGCCCGGGCCCGCCGACGATCGATGCTTGAGCCGGCGCCGGAATCGCGCTACGCGGAGATGTGCGCCGGCTCGTCGAACGCGTGATCATCAATACCGAGGTCGAGATCATCGTCCACGGGCGGGTCATCCGCGCGATCTCGCAGGACATGAGCCCGTTCGGCATGTTCGTGCGCCTCGAGGCGCCGCTGCCGGTCGGCACCGAGATCGAGCTCGCGATCACCGCGCGCGGCGTGCGCCTGACCGCGCCCGCGGTGGTCGTGCACTCGCTCTCGACCGACGAGGCCCGCGGCCTGGGCCGCCGGGCCGGCATCGGCGTGCTGTTCCGCGGCGCGCGCCCGGGCGAGCCCGGCGCCGCGCTGGCCGCCGAGGTCATCCGGCAGATCGAGCACCACGTCCAGGCGACGCCGCCGGACGACCTGCGCATCGTCGTGGCGGACCCGTCGACGCGGCTGCTCGAGCGCCTCTCGACCGCGCTCGGTAACGCCGGCTTCTCGGTCGCGATCGTCACCAACGGCATCGAGGCGCTCGGCGCGGCGCTGACCCGCACGCCCGATGTCGTGCTCGCCGAGCGCGACATGCCGGTGATGGATGGCCTGGCGCTGCTCGCCGAGATGGGTCAGCACGCCGCGCTCGCCGGCGTGCCGGTGATCGTGATGTCGGAGCTCGCGAGCGATCTGGTCCGGCTCGAGGCCTTCCAGCAGGGCGCCGTCGACTTCATCCCCAAGCCGTTCACGGTGCTCGAGGTGATCCTGCGCGCCCGCCGGGCCGCGCGCGCGAGCGCGAAGGATCCCGAGAAGGTCGTGCTCCGCGGCGCGATCAACCACCTCGGCCTGCCCGCGCTGCTCACGATGATCGAGCAGGAGCGCAAGACCGGCATCCTGACCCTGACCCGCGGCGACAACGTCGCGTGGCTGTCGTTCGTCGATGGCGGCCTGCGCCGGGTCCGGTCCTCGGACGTCCGCGGCGACTCGCGCTCGACGCTGATGCGCGTGCTCGACTGGACCGACGGCAACTTCGAGCTCGCGGCCGGCGACGAGACCGGGCCGGTCGAGCTGCGCGAGTCGCTGACCCACCTGCTGCTCGAGCACGCCCGCGTCCGCGACGAAGCCCGGCGCTCGTAGCCCACGCGTCCGGAGTCCGGACATCCGTCGACCCGCACGACGGTCGGCGATCACGCACCCTCAGCAACCTTCGCAGCCGTCGGTCGCGGATGATCGCCACTCGCGCAACCGTGGGATCGCCGATCCGAAATCCCCGAGGTCGTCGTTGCGATCTCACGCTCGGTTCTGCCAGGCTCGATCACGATGACCGTCCCCGGCCTGCGCGCGGCGCTGCACCGCAGCGGCCCGGCGCTGATCCTCGATGCGGCCACACTCTCCGACGACGGCCGCCTCGACACAACGCGCGCGTGCGCGGCGCTGATCGCCGCCACCGGCGCGCCCGCGCTGCGCTTCGAGGATGCCTCGATCGGCCTCGTCACCGAGGTGAGCCTCGCCGATGGCCGGCGGGTGCCCGCGCTGCCGCTCCACGGCATCGCCGAGCTCGACGGCCGCACCGTCGACGTCCGCGGCCACGTCTTCGCGCTCGACGGCTCGGCCGAGCTCGGCCTCGCGTTCGCGATGCCGCCGGGCTGGCAGCTCCGCGGCGCGTTCCCCGGCACGCTCGACGCGATCGGCGCGCCGCTGCACGTGTTCGACGAGTTCGGGCTCACCGGCGCGCGCCTGACGATCGCGACGATCGCGCATCGCGATCCCGTGCGCGGCACCGCCTGGCCCGCCGACCTCGCGCTCGCGGCGTCGGTCGCGCTACCTGCGCGCTACGCCGCGCTGGTCGATCCGGGCGGCCCGGTCGCGATCAGCGGGCCGCTGACGATCGACCGCACGCTCGCCGACGCGCCGCGCCTGGCCGCGCTGCACCTGCGCGCGCCGCTGCCGTCGTGGACGATCGCGCCGCACCTCGTGGTCCAGGACCTCGTGCTCGCGCTCGAGACCGAGACGGTGTTCGCGACGCCGCACGCCGACATCGGCGTCAACCTCTCGCGCGCGTCGCTCGACGGCCGCCTCGCGCTCGGAGACCGCACCATCGCGGTCAGCGCGCACGTCCCGAGCGATCTCGATCAGCTCGTGCCGATCTCGGCGCACCTCGAGCACGTCCCGCTGGCCGACCTCGCGCCGCTCGCCGCGCTGCTGGGCGGCGATCTCGCGGCGATGCTGCCGGCCGGCCTCCGCGCGCCGCGCGAGCTCGCGCTGCGGATGCTCGATCTCGACTACGCGTGGCGCGATCGCACGATCGTGGGCGTCACCGCGCAGGTCGCGACCAGCACGCCGTGGCCGCTCGTGCCAGCGGCGAGCGGCGTGACCGCCGGGCCGATCACCGTGACCTGCAACGTGACCTACCCGCTCGACCCCACGTTGCGCGAGGTCGGGTTTCGCCTCACCGCGCAGCTCGACTTCGAGGACCACGCGGTGCGGCTCGATGCCCACCTGCCGGACCTCGCGATCGGCGGCTGGGTGGTCGGCGGCCTCGACGACACGCACGACAGCGTCGACCGCGCGCTCGCGCTGACCGATCGCGCGGCGCTCGGCCTCGATCCCGCGTAGCACCTCCAGCGCCATTGGACCCCGCGGCCGCGCGGATCCTTGGCAACAACGCTCCGACAGATCGATCGCGCGCACCACGCGTTCCGGGCTGGCGCATGCCCACGCTCGAACGCTGGCTGTTCGTCGCCCTGGCCGCGGGTTGCTCCGCGACCGGTCCCGTTACCCCCAAGCCGGCGCCGGCCTCGCTGGCGCGCACGCCCGCGGACCGCGCGATCGAAGCGCTGGCCCCGGCGGCCGTCGCGATCGACGCCTCCCCGCCGCTCGAGCGCGCGATCGAGACGCGGCTCGCCGCCGCGCCGACCCAGCGCGTCTACATCATGACCGACAAGCCGCTCTACCAGCCCGGCGAGACGATCTGGGTCCGCGCCGATCTGCGCGCCACCAAGACGCTGCGCGGCGGCCGCCCTCTCGGCGTGACGATGTCGCTCACCTCGCCGCGCGGCGCGCTGGTCGCGCAGAAGCGCGTGCTCGCGCAGAACGGCGTCGCGCGTAACGACCTCGCGCTCGCCGACACGATCGAGGGCGGCGAGTACACGCTCGCCCTCACCGCCGACGACGGCACGACCGACTCGCGCAAGCTGGTCATCAACACCTACGAGGCCCCGCGTCTGACCAAGTCGGTCGAGCTCCTGCGCAAGGCCTACGGCGCCGGCGACAGCGTGGCCGCGGCCATCGAGATCAAGCACGCGACCGGCGAGCCGTTCGCGAGCCGCCCGATCACCGCGATCGTCACCGTCGACGACGCCGAGACCGCGCGGCTCGCGCTCACCACCGATCGCGACGGCAAGGCGACCGCGCGCTTCCGCCTGCCCGACACGCTCGTCCGCGGCGACGGCCTCCTGACCGTCATGGCCGACGACGGCGGCGTGATCGAGTCGACCCAGAAGCGCATCCCGATCGTGATGAAGACGCTGCAGCTCGGGCTCTTCCCCGAGGGCGGCGAGCTGGTCACCGGGGTCGCCGGCCGGGTCTACTTCATGGCGCGCACGACCCTCGGCAAGCCCGCCGACATCGCCGGCACGGTTACCGACGATCGCGGCCAGACCGTCGCCGAGCTCGCGTCGATCCACGACGGCCTCGGCCGCTTCGACCTGACGCCGCAGCCCGGGCGCACGTACACCGTCGCGCTGGCGAAGCCCGCGGGCATCACGGCGACCTTCGCCGTGCCCGCCGCCAGGCCCGACGGCTGCGTGCTGCGCGCGGTCGATCAGCGCGGCGCCGACACGCTGCGCATCGCCGCGACCTGCGCGACCTCGCGCCGCCTCGCGATCGAGGCGGTCGTGCGGGAGCGCCGCCTCGCCGGCGGCGCGTTCGACATCACCGCCAACCAGCCCGCGCTGATCGAGCTGCCGGTCGATCCCACGGCGCAGGGCGCGGTGCGCGTGACCTTGTTCGCCGCCGAGAGCAACACCTTCACGCCGCTCGCCGAGCGGCTCGTCTATCACGGCCTCGGCGCCGGCTTGCAGGTGTCGATCACCGCCGACCGCGCCAGCTACGGCCCGCGCGACCCGGTCGCGCTCACGATCCACGCCGCCGACGCCAGCGGCCAGCCGGTGCGCGCGTCGCTCGGCCTCGCGGTCGTCGACGAGACCGTGCTCGCGTTCGCCGACGACAAGAGCGGACGGCTGCTCGCCCACGTGTTCCTCGAGCCCGAGCTCGGCGCGACCGCCGCCGATCCGATCGAGGACCCCAACTTCTACTTCGGCACCAGCGCCGACGCCGTCGCCGGGATGGACGCGCTGCTCGCGACCCGCGGCTATCGCCGGTTCGAGTGGCAGCCGGTCCTCGACGCCGCCGCATCCGCCACCACGGGAGGTCAGCCATGAACCGCACGATCATCACCGCGCTCGCCGCCGCGAGCCTCGCCGCCGGCGCGATCGCCGTGCACGCCGACGCCGGGGGCAGCGGCTCGATCGAGGGCACCGTCGTCGACGAGTCCGGGCAGATCCTGGCGACCGGCGTGCAGATCCGGATCACCTGCGGCGCGGTCGTGAAGACCGCGTCGATCGATCGCGCCGGCCACTTCGTGGTCTCGGGCTTGCCCGAGGGCACCTGCACGCTCAGCAGCACCGGCGCCGGCAAGCAGGCCATCGCGATGCAGGTCACCGTCGCCGGTGGTTCGATCGCGACCGTGCTGGTCAGCATGACACCGCCGCGCCCGCCGCCGCCGCCGATGGACATGATGGTGCCCGCGGCCGCCGCACCCGACGCGCCTGGCGACCGGCGGGCCGAGCGCATGCCGGCGAAGCCCATGGCCATGCCGATGGGCGGCGCGGGGGCCGCCGCGATCGCCCCGCCGCCGCCACCGCGCCCGGTCAAGCTCGATCCGATCGGCCGCCGGCCCAACCTCGCGCGCGCGCGCATCGCGCAGCAGGCGCAGCCGTTCCAGATCAACGGCGGTGAGTACGCCGCGGTCCGCGTGTTCCCGGTGCCCCAGTACACCGGCAAGCCCGAGGGGCCGCGCACCGACTTCCGCGAGACGATCTACTGGAACCCCGGCGTCGAGACCGACGCGCGGGGCGACGCGACCGTGCGGTTCGTGATGTCCGATGCGGTCACCGCGTTCCGCGTCACCGCCGAGGGCTTCGCCGCGAGCGGCCTGCCCGGCGAGGGCGTCGCGCAGATCCAGTCGCGGCTGCCGGTCACGCTCGACGTCCACCTGCCCACCGAGGTGTCGTCGGGCGACGTGATCGATCTGCCGGTGTCGGTCGGCAACCAGACCGGCGACGACCTCGACGCCAAGCTCACCGCGACCTTCGGCGCGGCGTTCCGGATCAAGGCCGCGACCTCGGGCGACCCGCTCCACCTCGACGCCAACGGCAAGGCGACCGTGCGCTATCCGCTCGAGGTCGTCGGGACGCGCGGCGACGCCGACGTCTCGCTCGCGGTGTCCGCCGATGGCATCGAGGACGCGATGCAGAAGACGATCCGCGTCGTGCCGCGCGGCTTCCCGTTCGTGGCGCAGGCCTCGGGCACCGCCGCGCGCGGCACGGCGACGATCAATCGACTCGATCTCGCCGGTGCGTTGCCCGGCTCGATCCACGCGACCGTCACGATGTACCCGTCGCCGGTCGCGGCGATGACCGAGGGCATGGCCGGCATGATCCGCGAGCCCGGCGGCTGCTTCGAGCAGACCTCGTCGACGAACTACCCCAACATCATGATCCTCAGCTACCTCGGCTCGACCGACGCCGCGGATCCCGCGCTGGTCGAGAAGACCCGCGGCGTGCTCGACCACGGCTACCGGCTGCTCACCGGCTACGAGACGCCAGAGAAGGGCTACGAGTGGTTCGGACACACGCCCGGCCACGAGGCGCTCACCGCCTACGGCCTGATGGAGTTCGCCGACATGGCGAAGGTCTACGACGTCGATCGCGGGATGGTCGAGCGCACCGCGACCTGGCTCATGAACCAGCGCGATCACAAGGGCGGGTTCACGCGCTCGTCGACCGCGCTCGACTCGTTCGGCCGCGCCGGCGCCGCCACGACCAACGCGTACATCATGTGGGCGCTGGCCGAGGCCGGTCGCACCAGCGGCATGGATCGCGAGCTCGCGGTGCAGCGCGAGCTCGGCGCCAGCACGACCGATCCGTACCTGCTCGCGCTCGCGACCAACACCAACTTGATCGCCGCGCCGACCGCGAAGGAGACCGCGGCGATGGTCGCGCGGCTGGTCGCGGCGCAGGCCGTCGACGGCAGCTTCACCGGCGCGAAGGAGTCGATCACGATGTCGGGCGGCGACGCGCTCGTCGTCGAGACCACCTCGCTCGCGGTGCTCGCGCTGCTCAAGGCCTCGCCGAACGGCGAACAGGACCTCGCGATCCGCCGCGCGGTCGAGTGGCTGAACGGGCACCGCGGTGGCTACGGCGACTGGGGCAACACCCAGGCCACCATCCTCGGGCTCAAGGCCTCCACCGCGTACGCCGAGCACGCGCGCCAGACCCAGACCGACGGCACCGCGACCCTGGTCGTGAACGGCAAGGCGATCAGCGCCATCCACTTCGAGAAGGGCCGGCGCGATCCGCTGGTGTGGGACGACTTCGCGAGCGCGCTGTCCTCGGGCGTGAACACGATCGAGGTCCGCCTCGATAGCCAGGCCACGATGCCTTACGCGATCGCGATCGACTACCGCTCGGCGAAGCCACAGTCGTCGCCCGACGCCAAGGTCGCGATCACCACCGCGCTCCTGCAGAAGACCATCAGGACCGGCGAGGGCCTGACCCTGCGCGCCCACGTCGAGAACCGCACCGCCGACGGCATCCCGATGACGATCGCGCGCATCGGCATCCCGGGCGGCGCGGTGTTCCAGACCTGGCAACTCAAGGAGCTGGTCGATCAGGGGAAGGTCGACTTCTACGAGACCCGCCCGCGCGAGGTGATTCTCTACTGGCGCGCGCTGGCGCCCAAGGCCGCGCACGACATCGACCTCAAGCTGCTCGCGGCGGTGCCCGGCACCTACGAGGCGCCCGCGTCGAGCGCGTACCTCTACTACACGGCCGAGGACAAGGCGTGGGCACCGCCGATGGTCGAGACGATCACGCCCTGATCGGCGCACCGCACGGGTGCGCAAGAAGACCGCACCCGTGGCGGCCACACGCGACGCGGTACCGCAGGCGGCGCGCGCTACGGTCGACCTAGAGTCGCGCCGTGCATCGCCTCGCGCCATCCCTCCTGTTCTCGCTCTTCCTCGCCGCCTGCGGCGACAACGGCGGCGCGTCCACGCCGGACGCCGCGCCCCAGCCGACCCCCGATGCGGCGCCGAAAGCCGTCGCGATCCAGTTCGCGGTGAAGTTCGGCGCGACGCCGTTCGCGTGCGGCGTCGCGGTCCCGGCGATGGGCAGCCCCGCGGCCAGCTACACGCCGACCGACGCGCGCTTCTACGTCCACGACGTCGAGCTGCTCGACGCCGACGGCGCGGTGCCGGTGACCCTCGACGCCAACGCGTTCCAGGGCAACGGCGTCGCGCTCATGGACTTCGAGGACGGCTGCGGCAGCGACGGCACCGCCGAGCTCCACACCGCGATCACCGGCACGGTGCCCGATCGCGCCTACGTCGGCGTCCGGTTCACGCTCGGCGTGCCCGCAGATCAGAACTTCGTCGATCTCGCCAGCGCGCCGGCGCCGCTCAACGTGACCGGCATGTACTGGATCTGGCAGTTCGGCTACAAGTTCCTCAAGCTCGACGGCACCAGCACGGCGCCGTTCTTCCTGCACCTCGGCTCGAGCGGCTGCCCGGGCGCGAACCCCGAGGCGCCGCCGACCGGGCCGTGCGCCAACCCGAACACGGTGACGTACACGCTCACCGGCTTCGATCCGTGGGAGCAGACCGTGGTCGCCGATCTCGGCGCGGTGCTCGCGACCTCGGACCTGACCACGAACACCACGAACACCGCGCCGGGTTGCATGTCGGAGCCCGACGATCCCGAGTGCCTCGCGATCCTGCCGCGCCTCGGCATCGGCGACATCACCAAGCAGACGCTGTTCAAGGTCGAGTAGTGCGCGCCGCCGCCATCGCGCTCACGCTGGCCGCGTGCGGCGCCTCCAGCACGCCGAGCGATCCGGACGCGCCACCACCGATCGCGGACGCCGGCGTCGACGCCGCCACCTACGGCGACTATCCGTGGGCGCTGCCGCCGGGCTTCCCGGTGCCGAAGGTGCCCGCCGACAGCCCGGTCACCGCCGAGCGCGTGGAGCTCGGCCGGCGGCTGTTCTACGACAAGCGGCTCGCGCGCAACCGCACGCAGTCGTGCGGCTCGTGCCACCAGCAGGCGCGCGCGTTCACCGATGGCCTCGCCAACGCGGTCGGCTCGACCGGCGTGGTCAACCGGCGCAGCTCGATGAGCCTCGCCAACGTCGCGTACAACACCGCGCAGACCTGGGCCAACCCGACCCTGCGCACGCTCGAGATGCAGGCCGCGGTGCCGCTGCTCGGCGACAACCCGGTCGAGCTGGGCAACGCCGGCGCCGACGCCGAGCTGCTCGATCGCCTGCGCGCCGAGCCGCTGTACCCGGCGATGTTCGCGGCGGCGTTCCCCGACGAGGCCGAGCCGTTCACGGTCTACAACGTGCTGCGCGCGATCGCGGCGTTCGAGCGCCGGCTGATCTCCGGCACCTCGCCCTACGATCGCTACGCGCGCGGCGGCGACGAGGCCGCGATCTCCGACAGCGCCAAGCGCGGCTCCGCGCTGTTCTTCGGCGAGCGCTTCGAGTGCCACCACTGCCACGGCTCGTTCGCGCTCACCAACTCGGTGACCTGGGTCGGCAAGGACATCGACGAGCTCAGCTATCACAACAACGGGCTCTACAACGTCGACGGCCAGGGCGCGTATCCCGCGCGCGACCAGGGCCTGCTCGGGGTCTCGCTGCAACCGAACGACATGGGCCGCTTCCGCCCGCCGACGGTGCGCAACGTCGCGGTCACCGCGCCGTACATGCACGACGGCAGCATCGCGACCCTGCGCGAGGTCATCGTCGATCACTACGCGCGCGGCGGCCGGCTGATCGAGACCGGGCCGGACGCCGGCGATGGTGCGAAGTCGCCCTACAAGGCGCTGTTCGTCTCGGGCTTCGCGATCGCGCCGCAGGAGGTCGATGATCTGATCGCCTTCCTCGAGTCGACCACCGACGAGCAGTTCCTCACCGACCCGGCGCTCGCCGATCCATGGGCGCCCTGATCCGGGCGATGGCAGCTACGGCGCGCCGCACGCCAGCCACTCGCCGAGCAGCTGGCGCTCCTCGAGGGTCGGCGCGTCGCCGCCCGGCGGCATGCTGGTGTTGACCGCCGCCGGCCCGGCCGCGGTCGTGAGATCGATGTGCTCGCGCACCGCGCGCGTGCCGTAGATCGTGTCGAAGTCGTGGAACGTCGGCGCGCCGTGACGCTGCGCGGGCGCGAGCGTGCTCGCGTGGCACCGCACGCAGTACGCGTCCATGAACGGCTTGCCGAAGCTGTCCCAGGTCAAGGTCGAGGCCGGCGGGCAGCTCGCCTCGGTCGGCGGGCCGAACAGCTGCGGCTGCGCGCAGCCCGCGAGGACCGCGGCGGCGATCGCGAGGCGCGCGATCACTGCCAGCCGTTCCACGCCGCGTCGCCGTAGAGGTCCATCGTGACCGCGACGGTGATCGGCGCCGCGCCGCTGTTGCGGAGCAAGAGCCACCACTCGGCCTGCGCGGTCGGGTTGAACTCGTAGGTCGCCGCGGCCTGTCGGTAGTCCTCGGCGACGGTCTGGGTGCCGCCGTTGGCGTGGCCGTGGATGTTCCAGTCGAGATCCGCGGTCGCGGTCGCGAGGTGGATCACCACGCGATCGCCGGGCCCGGCGTTCCAGGTGCCCTCGGCGAGCTCGCCGGGCTGGAGCGTGCGGGTGTCGGTCACCGTGGCGCGCGGCGCGGCGTCGGGCACGATCGAGGCGTCGGCGGGCGTGGCATCGGGCGCGGCGGGGGTGCCGTCACAGGCAGTGAGCCAGCCGGCGAGCGAGGCGAACAGGGCGAAGCGGATCAGCATGAGCGTCACTCCACGGCGGGAATCGCGGGGTCGGGCCGCGCGCGTCAGCGCGTGACCGGGAACTTCGCCAGCTTGTACTGCAGCGTGCGGCGGTGCATGCCGAGCACGCGCGCGGCCTTCGAGACGTTGCCGCCGCACTCGTGCAGCACGCGCTCGATGTGCTCGCGCTCGAGCTTGGCCAGGGACGGGATCTCGAACTCGATCGCGCCGCTGGCCTCGTCGGGATCGGCGTCGAACGCGGCGAGGATCTGATCGGCGTGCACCGGCTTGGTCAGGTAGTTGCGCGCGCCGCGGCGGATCGCCTCGACCGCGGTCGCGATGCTGCCGTAGCCGGTCACGACGACGATCTCGATGTCGGCGTGCAGCGCGATCAGGTCCTGGACCACGACCAGGCCGTGCGGCCCGGGCATCCGCAGATCGACGATCGCACGATCGATCAGCTGCTGCCGGGCCAGCAGCAGCGCGTCGGCGTGGTTGGCCGCGGTCAGCGTGTGGTAGCCGCGCTCGACCAGCGCCTGGCCGAGCCGCTCGCGCAGCCGGTCGTCGTCATCGACGATCAGGATCGTGGTCACGCGACCTCCGCGCGCGGCAGCCGGATCACCGCGTGGGTGCCCACGCCCGGCTCGGACGAGATCGCGAGCGAGCCGCCGCGGCTCTCGAGGAACGCGCGCGCCAGGAACACGCCCAGGCCCATGCCGCGGCCGGGCTCCTTGGTCGTGAAGAACGGCTCGCCGATCCGCGCGAGCACCTCGTCGGGGATGCCGGGGCCGCGGTCGGCGATCTCGACCCGCACGTCGCGCGCCTCGGCCGCGAGCCGGACCACGACGCGCTCGGCGCTCGCCTCGATCGCGTTCTTGACCAGCGCCGCCACCGACTCCGCCAGCGGCTCGCCGGGCCACTCGACCCGCGCCGCGTCGCCGTCGACCCGCAGCTCGACGTGCTGCGCCTTGTCCTCGCCGAGCAGATCGCGGATGCGGTCGGCCAGCTCGGCCGCGCTGACCCGCTCGTCCTCGTCGGAGCGCGCCCGCGCCGACATGCGCCGCAGCACGTCCTGGCAGCGCTCGACCTCGAGCGTGATGAGCTCGAGATCCGCGAGCACCGCGGTCGCGCCGCCGAGCGCACCCGCGTGTCGGCGCGCCTCGTGAGCCGCCACCGCGATCGTGCCGAGCGGGCTGCCGAGCTCGTGCGCGGCGCCGGCGGCGAGCCGGGTCAAGGACGCGACCCGGCCGTTGCGCTCGTTGCTCTCGCGCAGGCTGGCGATCTGATCGCGCTGGCGCGCGATCGCCCGGGTCACGCGCCCCACGAAGAACGCGATCAGCACGGCCGCGACCGCGAACGCGGCCCACATCGCCTCGAGGTGGCGATCGAAGCTCGCGCCGTGCAGGTGCATCGCGTGCGGCCCGGCGGTCGCGAACAGGAGCCCGAAACCGCCGAGCGACAGGGCCGCGATCGCGAGCGTCCACCAGACGCGCAGCACGATCGCCGAGAGCGTGATGTGGACGAGGTACAGCACGGTGAACGGGTTCGCCGAGCCACCCGAGCCCATCAGGAGCAGCGTGAGCAGCCCGGTGTCGAGCACCATGACCGCGCCGATCAGCGCCGGCGCACGGCCCCAGCCCCGGCGCTGCGCGACCACCAGCCCGACGTTCGACAGCGCCATGCCGCCGATCCCGATCGCGATCGGCGCGGCGGCGAGGTCGAGGCCGAGCCAGCCGTGGACGAGCGCCAGCAGCGCGGCCTGACCGACGAGGAACGACCAGCGCAGCCGCACCAGCCACGGCAGCGTGGCCACCGGTTCGAGCTCGAGCCCATGCTGGATCGTCGGCGTCATCGGCGGCGGGGTGGGCGCACCTTACCAACGCCGCGCGCCACCACAACCGGGGCCCGGCCCGGGCAGTGCGGTGATTTTTCGCAGTGCCGCGCGTCGCCTGATCGCGATCGTCCGGAGGCGCGCGGGCGCGGACCTGGGGCCGGCGACCGACGCGGTCGTTCTCGACGGTGTTTCGTCGCCGCCGACGCAGCCCGCGCAACATGCAAGTGGATCCTCCAGGCGAGTTCGGTTAGCGTGCGCGGCTTGCACCTCCCCGGAGTCTCCATGCGCTTCCCTCGCCTCGCCCTGGCCCTCGTCACCGCCCTGCCCCTCGCCGCCTGCGGCGGTGGCGGCTCGTCCAACCCGGATGCCAAGGTGAACAACACCCCGGACACGGCGATGGGCACCCCCGATGCGCCGATCGCGGCGGGCTGCGATTTCACCGAGGCCGCCGACGCGACCAACGACGCGACCCCCGAGGCCAGCGCGATCGCGCTCGGTGGCGCCGCCGCGAAGACGGTGTGCGGCACGATCAACACCGGGCACTTCGACACCTCCACCGTCGACCTCGACGGCTATGCGTTCTCCGTCACCACCGCGGGCGACTTCCTGTTCCGCCTCGATACGAGCCCGGCCGCAGGCGCGCTCGCCAACGTCGTCGTCAGCATCGATGATGGCCAGACCGGCCTCGGCTTCGGCGTGCTGCAGGTCGACCACGGCGTGTTCTCGTCGAGCCTGCCGGCCGGCGATTACTTCCTGAGCGTCGTCGCGAACGACGCGGGCGACCCGGCGGCGCCGATCGACTACAAGGTGAAGATCCTGCCCGACACCCCGGCGACGCGGTGCCCGACGATCACCGCGACGGCGAACTACACCGAGGCCCACGACGGCGCCGCCAGCGCCGACAACGACGTGGTCTACGTGAACTTCAACAGCGCACCGCAGTACGCGCTGACGCCGTCGACCACCGACCTGCCCGAGGACTCGGGGATCGTGGTCGCCCCGGCGACCAGCTACCGCATCTCCGGCTCGTCGGCCAACGTCAACGTCGCGCCGCCCAACGGCGACGAGTACAACGATCGCGACACGTTCACGATCGCGACCGGGGCCGCGACCAACGAGCTCGAGATCCGGTTCAACTGGGCCGGCACGGCGGACATGGACTTCCTCGTCTTCCCGGAGAACGGCATCGACAGCGACATCGGCGGCGGCACGGCCGTCCACGATGGCGAGGACGAGTTCGCGACGATCGCGGTCAAGCCGTCGTCGAAGTACTGGATCTGGGTCGGCGCTTACGACGCGTCGACGCCGCTGCCGGCCGCGTACGATCTGTCGATCTGCGGCAAGACCTACACCGCGAACTGACCGCGACCCGCGCGCCCGTCGCCCATCGCGCGCAGAGGTCGGTGACAACGGGCACACCGCGGCAGCGCGCACCCACCAGGCGCAGGGCGCGCGCGCCGCACGTAGGGTGACGACTCCTTCCACGGAGTTGTCCCCATGCGTCTCGCCTCGCTCGTGCTCGCGCTCGTCACCGCTCTCCCCGTCGCCGCCTGCGGCGATCGCAGCGCGCCCTCGTCGCCGGATGCCATGCGGCTGCCGCCTGACGGCAATATTGCCCCGCCCGACGCGTCGGCCGACGCGAGGCCGGCGCCCGCGTGCGACTTCGCCGAGGCCGCCGACGCCACCAACGCCGCGACCGCCGAGGCCACGGGCCTCACGATCGACGGCACCGTGGCGAAGAGCCTGTGCGGCACGATCGGCCCCGGCCAGTTCGCCGACGGCGTCGTCGACACCGACAACTACACCTTCACCGTCACCGGTGCCGGGGTCGATCTGCTCGTCCGCCTCGACTCGACCGTGGCCGCGGGTGACCTCGCCAAGATCAAGTTCGGGATCGGCGACGGCCAGAAGGGCGTCGGGGTGATCCAGCTCGACCACGGCTCGTTCTCGACCAACCTGCCCGCCGGCACGTACACCCTCTACGTCACGGCGACCAACGGCGCCGACGCCGTCGCGGCGATCCCGTACACGGTGAAGTTCCTGCCCGATGCACCGGCGACCCGATGCCCGCGCATCACCGCGGCCGCGAGTTACACCGAGGCCCACGACGGCGCGAGCAGCGCCGACAACGACGTCGTCTACATCGACTACGAGCAGACGCCGATCTTCACGCTGACGCCGGCGACCACGGATGCCCCCGAGCCGACGGGCCTGGCGATCGCGCCGGCGACCAGCGTCCGCATCGCGGGCGCGATCGCCGACGTCGACGTCGCGCCGCCGAACGGCGACGTGTACACCGATCGCGACACGTTCGCGTTCGAGACCGGGCCCGCCACCAACGAGCTCGAGGTCCGCCTCGACTGGGCCGGCACCGCCGACATGGACGTGCTGGTGTTCAACGCGGACAGCGTCGCGACGACCATCGGGGCCGGCACGGAGGAGCGCGAGGGCCAGGGCGAGTTCATCACCCTCGCGGTCAAGCCGTCGACGAAGTACTGGATCTGGACCGGCGCCTACGACGGCTCGACGCCGCTGCCGGCCGCCTACGATCTGTCGATCTGCGGCAAGACGTACGCCGCGAACTGACCCACGTCAGCGCCCGGGATCGAGCACGAGCTTGCCGATCGTCGCGCGCGCCTCGAGGTCGCGGTGCGCGCGCGCGGCCTCGGCCAGCGGCAGGATCTCCGAGACGCTGAGCGCGAGGCGGCCGCCGGCGACCGCGGCCGTGAGCTGCGCGCGGGCCTCGGCCCAGCGCGCTGGCGCGGCGTCGAGATCGAGCCCGAACGCGCCGACCGCGATCGAGCGCGCGTAGAGATCGTCGACGACGATCGGATCGGGGAAGCCGCTGGCGTCGCCGAAGTAGACCAGGCGCCCGAACGGCGCGAGCGCGGCGCGGCTCACCGCCTGCGTGCTCTTGCCGACCGAGTCGAGCACCACGTCGACGCCGCCGCCGGTGCGCGCGCGCACGCGCTCGGCCAGGTCGTCGCCGTAGGCCAGCGACTCGGCGCCGAGCGCCGCGATCACGTCGAGCTTGGCCGGCGTCGAGCCGGTGCCGAGCACGCGCGCGCCCGCGGCCAGCGCGAGCTGCACCGCGAGCTGGCCGACGCCGCCGGCGGCCGCGTGGATGAGCACGGCCTCGCCGGCGCGGATCCGGGCCGCGAAGTGGACCACGCCATACGCGGTCAGGCCCTGCAGCGGCAGCGCCGCCATCGTCGCCGGCGCGATCGCGCGCGGGAAGCGGAACAGATCCGCCACCGGCACGGTCGCGTGCTCGGCGTACGAGCCGGTCGAGCGCGGCGAGAAGTACGCGACCGGCTCGCCGATCAGCGCGGCGTCGACGCCCGCGCCCACCGCCTCGATCCGGCCCGCGGCCTCGTGGCCGGGGATCCACGGCAGCACCGGCGGCCGGTAGATCGCGCGCCGCCGCTCGGTGTCGGCGAAGTTCACGCCGATCGCCGCGATGCGGATCAGCACCTCGCCCGGGCCGGCGACCGGCGCGGCGACCTCCGCGAGCTCGAGCACCTCCGGTCCGCCGACCCGGTTGACGACGATCGCGCGCATGCCGTCACCCGACCACGCGGCGCCGCGACTGGCAACCGCGACCTGCGGCACGGCGGACGACGTTGAATAGCCGCCAGCGGCGCCCGTTATTCCCTCATGCCTCGCCGGTTGCCGATCGCCCTCGCCGCCCTGCTGGTCCCGACCCTCGCGCGCGCCGACGTCGCGGTCGCGGTCGCGG
>JAIOQA010000472.1 GCA_021413675.1 Deltaproteobacteria bacterium
CGCGCATCTCGCTCACCGCGCTGCGCGCGCTGCTCGCGCTGGAAGCGCCGGCCATCGCGACGCGCGCCCGGGTCGCGGACGTGGTCGACGCCGGGCGCGATCTCGTGCACGCGATGTCCTGGCGCAGCTTCGTCACGCACAGCGTGAGCCAGCTCTGCGCGGCGTACTTCGACGATGGCCAGGCCGCGCTCGGCCCGTCGCGCGACGGCGGGCTCTACGCGACCTGGCGGCGCCAGGCCCTGGTCGATCGGAGCCCCGCGCTCCTCATGGGCCTCGCCGGCTACCGCGCGGGCGCGCAGGCACTGCCCGCGACCGCCCACGAGCTGATGTCGACCGCGCTCGCGGCGCTCGACGTGCCCGCGCACGAGCTCGAGAGCTATCTCTGGAGTCTCCTGCTCGATCAGAACGGCTGGGCGTCGTGGTGCGCCTATCGCCGCTGGACCGCGCGGCTCGGCGGCGGCGACGACGACGCGATCGCCGAGCTGCTCGCGATCCGCCTGGCGTGGGAGTGGCTGCTGCACCGGACCGGTGGCGACGCGGTGGCGCGACGCTGGCAGCTGGCGATCGCGAGCTGGCCGCGGATCGACGCGGCCGCGGCGGGCGCGCGGCCTGACGACTGGCTGCTGCAGGCGGCGATGGAGATCGCGTGGCGCGAGCCGGTGCTGCGCGGCCTCGCAACCGGGCTGCGCGGCCTCGCGTCCGGACTTCGGACGTTGCGTCCCGCGCGTCCCGCGGCCCAGGCGGTGTTCTGCATCGACGTGCGGTCCGAGGTCCTGCGGCGCGCGATCGAGGCGACCTCGCCAGAGATCCGGACGCTGGGCTTCGCCGGGTTCTTCGGCGTGCCGATGGACTATCAGGCGATCGGTGCACCGGCGCCGCGGCCGCAGCTCCCTGGCCTGCTCGCGCCGCGGCTGCGCGCGGCCGACACCGGCGTCAGCAGCGACGCGGCGGTCCAGCGGGCTCGCCACCTCGACCTCGCCATCGACTGGCACGCGTTCAAGACCGACCCGCGCTCGACCTTCGCGTTCGTCGAGGCGATGGGCCTCGCGTACGCCGGCAAGCTGGCGGCGGACAGCCTCGGCCTGGGCACCGCGGCGGCGCTCGACGATGCGGGGCTCGCGCGCGCCAGGGATCGCAAGCCGCGGCTGGTCGCGACCACCGATGGTCAGCCGATCGATGTCGACGCGCGCTGTGACCTCGCGGCGCGGATGCTCCGCGCGATGAGCCTGACCCGAGACCTCGCGCGCCTCGTGCTGCTCGCGGGGCACGGCAGCGCGACCCGCAACAACCCGCACGCCGCCGGGCTCGATTGCGGCGCGTGCTGCGGGCAGACCGGCGAGGTCAACGCGCGCGCCGCCGCGGCGTTGCTCAATGCGCCCGAGGTGCGCGCCGGGCTCGCGGCCCGCGGCATCGCCGTCCCTGCCGACACCTGGTTCCTCGCGGGCCTCCACAACACGACCACCGACGAGCTCGCGCTGTTCGAGCTCGACGAGCTGCCCGCGACGCATCGCGAAGACGTGGCGACGCTGCGCGCCGCACTCGAGGTCGCCAGCGCCCGAGCCCGGGCCGAGCGCGCCAGCCGCCTGGGCCTCGGCGGTGGCGAGGCCTCGCAGCTCGAGCGAGCCGTGCGCGCGCGGACCACCGACTGGGCCCAGGTGCGCGCCGAGTGGGGCCTGGCCGGCAACGCCGCCTTCATCGCCGCGCCCCGCGAGCGCTGCCGCGACCTCGACCTGCACGGGCGCGCGTTCCTCCACGAGTATCGCCACGCCGAGGATCCTGGCGGCGAGATCCTCGAGCTGATCATGACCGCGCCGATGGTCGTCGCGCACTGGATCAACCTCCAGTACTACGCGTCCACCGTCGACAACCTCCGCTACGGCAGCGGCACCAAGGTCCTGCACAACGTCGTCGGTGGCCACCTCGGCGTGTTCGAGGGCAACGGGGGCGATCTCCGGATCGGCCTGCCGATGCAGTCGCTCCACGATGGCGCGCGCTGGGTGCACGAACCCTTGCGGCTGAGCGTGTTCCTCGAGGCGCCGCGCGCGGCGATCGACGCGGTCCTGGAGAAGCACGCGACGGTGCGCGCGCTCGTCGACAACGGCTGGCTCGAGCTCTTCCAGCTCGACGCCGACGCCGGCGAGATCCACGCGCGTCGCGACGGTGGCTGGGTGCCGCAAGCGATCACGAACGGGTGACCTGGCGGTCCATCGCCCCTTCCGGGGCCCGGTGTTGTAGCCTCGGCGCGTGAACGTGGGGTGGCCAGCAACGGGGACGCAATCCGTGCTGCTCGATCAGCTCGCCGAGCTGATCGAGCGCGGCGGTGCGGCGCGCCTGCTCGACGCGCCGGTCGTGAAGATGGACACCCGCGACTTCCCCGATCCGTGGCAACCGACGCGCGCCGCGGTCGAGCGGCTGCTGGCGCGCCTGTTCTGGCACGCCCACGTCGATCTCGACGTCGCGATCGACGATCTGCGCGCCCTCGACGCCGGTGCGCAGCTCCTGTCGCGTAGCGCGATCGAGTGGATGCAGACGAAGGACGGCGTGGCCGAGTTCCAGCTCGAGGCGATCGGCAACGACAACGTCGCCGGCGCCCTCAGCCACGAGATCGGCCGCGCCTACCTCGCGTGGATCGCCGCGGCGACCCCGTACCGCGAGGCGCGCAGCGCGCCCACCGATCGCGACGGCTCGATCGCCGCGGTCTACCTCGGGCTCGGCGTGCTCGCCGCGAACGCGGCCGAGTACCACCGCAGCGCTGGCGAGCTCCGCGGGCGCACCGCGGTGACCGAGTGGGACGTGGTGATGACCGGCGGCCTGTCGAACGACGAGGTGCTGTACCTGCTCGCGGTGCAGGCGGTGCTGCGCGACGCGCCGATCGACGCCCACGGGACCCTGCGCCGCGAGCTGCGCGATCGCCTCCGCGACGCGATCGCCGGGCTCACACCTCACCGCGCGGAGCTGGCCGCGCGGCTCGGCGTCGATCTCGCCGCGCCGCGCACGCCGCTCGAGCGCGATCCCGCGCCCGCCCGGGTCAGCGACGCGGAGCGCCCCGAGCCCGATCGGCGCACGCGCTGGGCGGGCGCCGAGACCTATCGCGTGTCCGAACGCCGGACGGCGTGGGGCGGCCTCCTGGGCTTCCTGGTCAGCATCGTGCTCGTCATCATGCTCGCCGCCGCGACCAACCGCGGCGAGCTGTCGCCGTACCTCCTGATCGCCGCGTTCGTCGTGCCGATCGTGGTCGGCCTGATCCTCGGGCGCCGCGCCCGCTACGATCGCTGCTACTGGAACCAGTGCATGCGCATCCAGCCGCCCGCCGCGACCGCCTGCCCCGGCTGCGGCGCCCGCATCGCCGGCCGCATCGAGGATTTCCGCGAGGAGCTGGCCCGCCGCGCCGAGGAAGAGGACGACCGGCTCGACGCGCTCCGCATCGCCGCCGAGGCCGAGGCCCGCGGCGATTGACAAGGTCGGACCGCGTGCCGAGGTTGCCGGGATGAGCGACTCGCCGTTCGATCCGCCGAAGCCGAAACCGCCCACCGCGAAGGAGACTGCGGTGACCGTGATCGGCGGGCTCGGCGTGATCGCCGCCGACATCGCGACCGGGGGCCTGCTGAGCACGCTCGCGGCGATCCCGTCGGGCGGAGAGCGCGAGGGGCCGCCGGATATCCGTGCCGGCCTCGCGGCGATCGCCGACACCGCCGCGCCCGCGCGCGACGGCGACCGCGCCGCGTGCACGCGCTGCGCCGCCTGGGTGCCCTACGCGTCGATGGCGCTCAACGAGGACGGCTACTTCTGCGCGCGCTGCGCGGCCGAGCTGAGCCAGGGCTGAGTCAGCGCCGCGCGCGGCGGATCGGCAGGTACTGCGGCCGCCAGATCGCCTGCGCGATCGCCGCCTCGTCGGGCTGCGCGTCCGCGACGCCATCGGCCTGGGCCCGCGCGACGACCGCCGCCGTGACCAGGCGTGACACCGCCGGCAGGTCGGCGACCGGCGGATAGATCTCCCCCGGGTGATGCGCCGCCGTGTACGCCGCGACCGCGTGCGCGGCCGCCGTCACCATGCCGTCGGTGATGACCCGTGCGCGCGCGAGGATCGCGCCCTGCCCCAGGCCCGGGAACACGAACGCGTTGTTGCCCTGACCGATGCGCACCGCGCGGCCCCCGACCACGACCGGCTCGAACGGCGAGCCGGTCGCGACCAGCGCCTTGCCGTCGGTCCAGCGCAGCACGTCCGAAGGCGTGGCCTCGCAGGACGAGGTCGGGTTCGACAGCGCGAAGACGATCGGGCGCGCGGTGTTGCGCGCCACCGCGCGCACGACATCCTCACCAAAGGCGCCGGCCTGGCCGGACAGCCCGAGCAGCGCGGTGGCCCGCGACTTCTCGACCACCGTGCGCAGATCGCCGCCGCCCCAGTCGGCGACCCGCGCCGCCGGCTGCGCGAACGAGCGCTTGTAGTCGTCCATCGGCCGGTCGTCGACGAGCAGGCCGCGCGAGTCGAGCACGAGCACGCGCGCGTGCGCGTCGGCCTCGCTCGCGCCATCGGCGATCATGCCGTCGCGGATCGCGGTCGCCACGCCGATGCCGCCCGCGCCGGCGCCGTGGATGACCACGCGCTGCTCGCGCAGCGGCTCGCCGCGCAGCGCGCACGCCCGCAGCATGCCGGCCAGCGCGATCGCGCCGGTGCCCTGGATGTCGTCGTTGAACGACGGCGAGCCGAGGTGGCGATCGAGCACGGTGAACGCGGTGTCCTTGGCGAGGTCCTCCCACTGGATGACCGCGTGCGGCCAGCGCGAGTGGATCGCCGCGACGAACCGATCGATGAACTCGAGGTACGCGTCGCCGCGCAGGCGCTTCTGGCGCACGCCGAGATAGAACGGATCGGCGAGCAGGTCCTCGCGATCGGTGCCCACGTCCAGCGCGACCGGCATCGTGTGGAACGGCGAGACGCCGCCCGCCGCGGTGTACAGCGCCAGCTTGCCGATCGGGATCGCGAGGCCGCCGTAGCCCTGGTCGCCGATGCCGAGGATCGCCGACGAGTCGGTCGCGACGATCATGCGCACGTCGTCGAGCGGATAGCTCGCGACCACGGCGGTGGCGCGATCGATGTTGAGCGGCGACAGCGACAGGCCGCGCGGCGTCTGGTACAGCGCCGAGAACTGCTGCACCGCGAGCCCGACCGTCGGCGTGTAGACGATCGGCAGCATCTCGTCGAGGTGCCGGTCGAGCAGCGCGTAGTACAGGATCTCCTGGCGATCCTGGAGCGCGCGCAGGAACTGGTACTTCGCCAGCGGCGTCGGCTCGGCCGAGTAGCCGCGATACGCGCGGTCGAGCTGCTGCTCGAGCGTGTTCACCTGCGGCGGCAGGAGCCCCTCGAGCTCGAGCTCGGCGCGCTCGTCGTACGAGAACGCGGTGCCCTTGTTGACCAGCACCAGGCGCAACAGCGCGATGCCGGTCAGATCGACCTCCATCACCTCGCGACCGTCCGGATCGCGGACGATCGAGAACACGCGCCGCGCGGCTGCGGTCACGCGGCCCCCGCGGCCAGGCGCTCGCGGATCGCCGCGCCCATGGCGGACGTCGACGCCGCCGCCCCGCCCTGCGCGATGTCCGCAGTCCGGACACCTGCGTCGATCGTCGCGGCGACCGCGGCCTCGATCGCCGCGGCCTCGCTGGTGAGGCCCAGCGAGTGGCGCAAGAGCATCGCCGCCGACAGGATCGTGCCGATCGGGTTCGCGATGCCCTTGCCCGCGATGTCGGGCGCCGAGCCGTGGATCGGCTCGTAGACGCCGCACTTGCTGTCGCCGAGCGACGCCGACGGCAACAGGCCGAGCGAGCCGGCCAGCACCGAGGCCTCGTCGGTCAGGATGTCGCCGAACATGTTCTCGGTGACGACGACATCGAACGACGCCGGCGCCGTGACCAGGCGCATCGCCGCCGAGTCGACCAGCTGGTGATCGAGCGCGACGTCGGGGTACTTCGCCCCGACCTCGATCGCGACCTGCCGCCACAGCCGCGACGACTCGAGCACGTTGGCCTTGTCGATCGAGGTCACGCGCTTCTTGCGGCCGCGCGCCAGCTCGAACGCGAGCGTCACGACCCGCGCGACCTCGATCTCGTTGTACTCGAGGGTGTCGACCGCGCGGCGCACGCCATCGACGGTCTCGCGCAGCCGCGGCTGCCCGAAGTACAGCCCGCCCGTCAGCTCGCGGATCACCATCACGTCGACGCCGACCAGCCGCTCGGGCCGGAGCGGGGAGCAATCGGCCAGCGCCGCGAACGGCGCGACCGGCCGCAGGTTGGCCCACAGGCCGAGCTCCTTGCGCAGGCCGAGCAGGCCCTGCTCGGGCCGGACCTTCGCTGCGGGGTCGTCCCACTTGGGTCCGCCGACCGCGCCGAGCAAGATCGCGTCGGCCTCGCGACACGCGGTCAGCGTCTCGCGGGGCAGCGCCGTGCCGGTCTGATCGATCGCGATGCCGCCGATCGCGCGCTCGGCATACGTGAAGCTGTGGCCGAAGCGCGCCGCGACGGCGTCGAGCACGCGGCGCGCCTCGTCGACGACCTCGGGGCCGATGCCGTCGCCAGGGAGCAGGATGATCGTGGCCTTCATGCGTGTGCCTCCGCAGACAGAAGAGTTTCGGCGTGCGAGGTGGCGATGCCATGCTCGATGCCGTCGGTGAGCGCGGTCCAGGTCGCCTCGAGGATCGACGCCGAGGCGCCGACCGTCGACCAGCCGCGATCGCCGTCAGTGAAGTCGATGAGGACGCGCGTCACCGCCGAGGTGCCGGCGTGGCCGTCGAGGATGCGGACCTTGTAGTCGGCGAGCGCGATGCGCGCGACCACCGGGAAGGTGGGCACCAGCGCCTTGCGCAGCGCCGCGTCGAGCGCGTGGACCGGACCATCGCCCTCGGCGGCGGTGTGGACCGTGCGGTCGCCGATGCGCAGCTTGACCGTGGCCTCGGCGCCCGCGCGATCGGCGGGGCCGCCGTGCGAGAGCACGCGGTACTCGACGACCGTGAACGGCGCGGTGTAGCCCGGCTGGTGGCGGCGCAGCATCAGCGCGACCGAGGCATCGGCGGCCTCGAACGACGCGCCGCCGGCCTCGCGCGCCTTGACCTGCGCGAGGACATCCGCGCTCGAGCTGGAGGACGCGAGCTCGAGCCCGAGCTCGTCGGCGCGCGCCAGGAGGTTGGCCCGGCCCGACAGCTCCGACACGACCACGCGCGTGGCGTTGCCGACCCGCGCCGGATCGACGTGCTCGTACGAGGTCGCGCACCGGCGGATCGCCGCGACGTGCACGCCGCCCTTGTGCGCGAACGCCGAGCGCCCGATGTACGGCGCGTGATCGTCGGGCGCGAGGTTGGCCAGCTCCGCCACCACGCGCGCGACCTCGGGCAGCTCCGGCAGATGCGCCGCAGCCGCGCACTCGACTCCGAGCTTGAGCACGAGGCCCGGCACGATCGTGCACAGGTTGGCGTTGCCGCAGCGCTCGCCGTAGCCGTTGATCGTGCCCTGCACGTGGCGCGCGCCGGCCTTCACCGCCGCGAGGCTGTTCGCGGTCGCGCAGCCGGCGTCGTCGTGAGCGTGGATGCCGAGGCGCACGCCCGGCAGGGCCGCGCGGATCGCCGCGACCCGGGCCTCGATGTGCCACGGCAGCGAGCCGCCGTTGGTGTCGCAGAGGACGATGCTCTCCGCACCCGCGTCAGCGGCGGCGCGCAGGGTCGCCAGCGCGTACGCCGGATCGAGGAGATCGCCGTCGAAGAAGTGCTCGGCGTCGTAGATGACCCGGCGACCGGCGCCGCGCAGATATGCGACCGTATCCGCGATCATCGCGAGGTTCTCGTCGAGGGTCGTGCGCAGCACCTCGGTGACGTGGAGCACCGAGGTCTTGCCGAAGATCGTGCAGACCGGTGTGCCCGACTCGACCAGCGCGACGACGCTGGGATCCTCCGCGGCCTTGATGCCCGCGCGCCGGGTCGCGCCGAACGCCGCGAGCACCGCGTGCTGCAAGCCGAGATCGCCGGCGCGCGCGAAGAACTCGGCGTCCTTCGGGTTCGAGCCCGGCCAGCCGGCCTCGATGATGTCGATGCCGAGCGCGTCGAGGCGCCGCACGATGCGGCGCTTGTCGTCGAGCGACCACGAGATGCCCTCGCGCTGCGCGCCGTCGCGCAGCGTCGTGTCGTAGAGCTCGACGCGATCAGGTCCGTCGCTCATACGCCTCGATCGCCGGGAGGTGCCCGAGCAGGTAGCCGAGCTCGTCCACGCCATCGAGCAGACACCGCCGCGCGAAGCCATCGACCGGGAACTCGACCGGCGCGATGCCCGGCGCGCTGAGCGTGCGCGCCTCCAGATCGATCGTGATCGCGAACGCCGGATCCGCCGCGCGCGCCGCGAACAGCGCCGCGTGGGTCGCGGGATCGACCACCACCGGCACCAGCCCGTTCTTGAGCGCGTTGCCCTTGAAGATGTCGGCGAACGAGGTCGACACCAGCGCGCGGAACCCGCCGGCGACCAGCGCCCACGGCGCGTGCTCCCGCGAGCTGCCGCAGCCGAAGTTGTGGCCGCACAGCAGGATCTCCGCGCCCGCGTGCTCGGGCTTGCCGACCGGGAAGTCGGGCCGCAGCCGCCAGTCGGCGAACAGCGCGGTGCCCAGGCCGGCCTTGTCGGTGACCTTCAGGTAGCGCGCCGGGATGATCTGATCGGTGTCGACGTCGGCGGCGGGCAGCGGCACGACCCGCGACGTGACCGTGGTGAAGCGCGGCGCGGTCATGGCTGACTCCCATCGAGGAACGTGCGCGGATCGGTGACCACGCCGGTGATCGCCGCGGCGGCCGCGGTGATCGGCGAGGCGAGCAGCGTGCGGCTGCCCTTGCCCTGGCGGCCCTCGAAGTTGCGGTTCGAGGTCGAGACCGCGACCTGCCCGGGCTCGAGCATGTCGCCGTTCATCGCGATGCACATCGAGCAGCCGGGCTCGCGCCACTCGGCGCCCGCGGCAACGAAGACCGCGTCGAGGCCGAGCGCCTCGGCCGCCAGCTTGATCGCGGCCGAGCCGGGCACGACCAGCATGCGCACCGTCGACGCGACCTTGCGCCCGCGCACGACGTCCGCGGCGGCCTGCAGATCCGACAGCCGCGAGTTGGTGCACGAGCCGATGAACACGACATCCACATGGCGGCCGAGCAGCGACTGCCCGGGCACCGCGGCGCTGTAGCGGACCGCGCTCTCGAGCGCCGCGCGCTCGTTGGGATCGGCCACCGATCCCGGCTGCGGCACCGGCTGCGTGATCCCGACGCCGTGGCCCGGGTTGGTGCCCCAGGTGATCATCGGCTCGACGGCGCTCGCGTCGATCGTGAGCTCCGCGTCGAACACCGCGTCGGGATCGCTCGCGAGCGAGCGCCACGCGTCGACCTGCGCGTCCCACGCCTTGCCCGTCGGCAGGCCCGGCTTGCCGGCGAGGTACGCGAAGGTCACCTCGTCCGGGGCGATCATGCCGGCGCGCGCGCCCGCCTCGATCGACATGTTGCAGACGGTCATGCGGCCCTCCATGTCGAGGGCGCGGATCGCGGGGCCGGCGTACTCGATGACGTGGCCGGTCGCGCCGCCGACGCCGATGCGCGCGATCATCGCGAGCACGAGGTCCTTGGCGGTCACGCCCAGCGGCGCGACGCCGGTGAACGTCACGCGCAGGGTCTTCGGGCGCCGCTGCAAGAGGCACTGCGTGGCGAGCACGTGCTCGACCTCGCTGGTGCCGATGCCGAACGCCAGCGCGCCGAACGCGCCATGCGTCGACGTGTGCGAGTCACCGCACACGATCGTACGGCCGGGGCGCGTGAGCCCACGCTCGGGCCCGATCACGTGGACGATGCCGTGACCGGACTCGCCCAGCGAGTGCAGCTCGATGCCGAACTCGGCGCAGTTCGTGGTCAGCTGCGCCAGCTGCGACCGCGCCTGATCGTCGGCGAGCGCGAGCCCGCCGCGCTTCGTCGGCGTGGAGTGATCCATCGTCGCGACGGTCTTGTCCGGGCGCCGGACGCGCAGCCCGCGGGCGCGCAGCCCCGAGAACGCCTGCGGCGAGGTGACCTCGTGGACCAGGTGCAGATCGATGTAGAGCACCGCCGGCGCGTCGCCGTCGGGCGCGACCACGACGTGCTGGTCCCAGACCTTCGCGAACATCGTGCGGGCGGTCATAGCGGCAACTCCCGCGACGCCGGCGGGGCGGACACCACCGGCCGGTTGGCCTCGAGCGCCGCGACCGCGGCCTGATCATCGAGCACGCGGTTGAGCGCCGCGAGGTAGGCCTTGGCGCTGGCGACGACGATGTCGGTGTCAGCGCCGTGGCCGTGGATCGCGCGGCTGCGCGGCGCGTCGCTCTGCGGGACCACGCCGGCGGTGCCCGCGTCCGGGCGCACCCGCACGCTGACCTCGCCGAGCGCGTCGATGCCCTCGGTCACGCTGTGGACCGCGTACTCGAGCAGCATCACCGGCGCGCCGACGATCTCGTCGATTGCCTTGAACACCGCGTCGACCGGCCCGGTGCCGACCGCCGCGCGCACGTGGACGATGTCACCCGGGCCCCGCAACCGCACGGTCGCGGTCGGCAGGCCGATCGTGCCGCAGCCGACCTGCAGGCCATCGAGCGTGTAGTGGGCGTGGGCCGCGCCGCGCTCCGACGACGCGAGCGCGAGCAGATCGGCCTCGCCGATGTGCTTCTTGCGATCGGCCAGCGCCTTGAAGCGATCGAACGCGCGATCGAGCGCGGGCCCGTCGAGCGCGACGCCCAGCGCGCCGAGCTGATCGGCGAACGCGTGGCGCCCGGAGTGCTTGCCGAGCACCAGCCGCGTGCCGCCGGCGCCGACGGTCTCGGGCCGCATGATCTCGTAGGTCGACTGGTGCTTGAGCATCCCGTCCTGGTGGATGCCCGACTCGTGCGCGAACGCGTTGCCGCCGACCACCGCCTTGTTGGGCGGCACGGTGAAGCCGGTGCAGGTGGACACGAGCTTCGACACGCGGCACAGCTGCGTCGTGTCGATGCCGGTCGACAGGCCCAGCCGCGGCTTGCGCGTGGTCAGCGTCATCACGATCTCCTCGAGCGAGCAGTTGCCCGCGCGCTCGCCGATGCCGTTGATCGTGCACTCCGCCTGGCGCGCGCCGGCGCGCAGGCCGGCGAGCGTGTTGGCGACGGCGAGGCCGAGATCGTCGTGGCAGTGGACCGAGATGATCACGCCTTCGATGCCCGGCACGTTGGCGCGGATGCCCGCGATCAGCGCACCGAACTCGTCGGGCATGGTGTAGCCGACGGTGTCGGGGATGTTGAGCGTGGTCGCGCCGGCCTTGATGGCGGCGTCGAGCGCCTGGTAGAGGAACTCGGGATCGCTGCGGCCGGCGTCCTCGGGCGAGAACTCGACGTCGGCGCACAGCGAGCGCGCGTGCGCCACCATCTCGGTGATCCGCGCGAGCACCTCGGCGCGGCTCATGCGGAGCTTGTGCGCGAGGTGCAGATCGCTGGTCGCGAGGAAGGTGTGGATGCGCGGCCGGGCCGCGCCCTTCACGCCTTCCCACGCCCGATCGATGTCGGTGCGGGTCGCGCGCGCGAGGCCCGCGATGATCGGCGGCTCGGTTCGTCCGGCGAGCGGACTGCGCCCACACTCGCGCGCGATCGTCTGGACCGCGGCGAGATCATCGGGGGAGGCGGCCGGGAACCCGGCCTCGATCACGTCGACGCCGAGCCGCGTCAGCGCGCGCGCGACCTCGAGCTTCTCGGCCGAGGTCATCGTCGCGCCGGGCGCCTGCTCGCCGTCGCGCAGCGTGGTGTCGAAGATCCGGACGTAGTCGCCGGCCACCTGGGTCTCCATGCTCATTCTCCCGGCTTGACGGTGACCGGATCCAGGAACGGCATCATCGCGCGCAGCCGCGCGCCCACCGCCTCGATCGGGTGATCCTGCTCGGCGCGGCGCCGCGCCTTGAAGTTGGGCGAGCCCGCCTGGTACTCGGCGACCCACGCCTTCGCGAACGCCCCCGACTGGATGTCGGCGAGCAGCTTCTGCATCGCGGCCTTCGACTCGGGGCCGATGATCTTGTCGCCCGCGACGTAGTCGCCCTGCTCCGCGGTGTCCGAGACCGAGTAGCGCATGTAGTTGAGGCCGCCGCGGTACATCAGATCGACGATCAGCTTGAGCTCGTGCAGACACTCGAAGTACGCGACCTCGGGCTGGTAGCCCGCGTTGGTCAGCGTCTCGAAGCCTGCCTTGACCAGCGCCGACACGCCGCCGCACAGCACGGCCTGCTCGCCGAACAGATCGGTCTCGGTCTCCTCGGCGAAGGTGGTCTCGAGCACGCCGGCGCGGGTGCAGCCCATCGCCATGCCGTAGCTGAGCGCGAGCGCGTGGGCGCCCGCCGACGACTGCGGGTGGACCGCGATGAGCGCGGGCGTACCGGCGCCGTCCTTGTAGGTCTCGCGCACGCGGTGGCCCGGGGCCTTGGGCGCGATCAGCGAGATGTCCACGCCGCGCGGCGGCACGACGGTGCCGTAGTGGATGTTGAACCCGTGGGCGAACATCAGCGTCTTGCCGCAGTTCTCGGTGAACGACGGCGCGAGCTGCTCGGTCCAGATCGCCGACTGCACGGTGTCGGGGGCGAGCACCATGACGACGTCGGCCCAGGCGGCCAGCTGATCGACCGGCAGCACCTCGAAGCCATCGGCGCGCGCGACCGCGGTCCGCTTCGACGACGGCGCGAGGCCGACCTTCACGGTCACGCCGGAGTCGCGGAGGTTCTGCGCGTGGGCGTGGCCCTGCGAGCCGTAGCCGACGATGCCGACCTTCTTCGCTTTGATCAGGCTGAGATCGGCGTCGCGGTCGTAGAAGATTCGGGCCATGACTGTTGCTCCTCGGAGGTCGGTGACGGGACGTGGGTGTTCGGTTGCGGGCGCGATGATTCGCGGCCGCGGGTCATCGCGATGACGCCGGAGCGGACGAGGTCGAGCACCTCGAACGCCCCGAGCACGTCGACCAGCCCATCGATCTGGTCGTGCGTGCCGGTGGACTCGATCGTGAGGGTCTCGCGATCCATGTCGACGACGCGGGCGTGGAAGACGTCGGCGATCTGCAGGACGCGCGGGCGGGTGTCGACGTCGGCCTTGACCTTGATGAGCGCCAGCTCGCGGTTGACCGCGGCGTGGTCGGCCAGGTCGACGACGTCGAGGACGTTGACCAGCTTGTAGAGGTTGGCCTCGATGCGGCGCGCGGTGTCGTCGTCGGCATCGATCATGAGGGTCATGCGCGACACGCCGGGCTCGGCGGTGCGCCCGACGGTGAGCGACTGGATGTTGTAGCCGCGGCGGCGGAACAAGGACGCGATGCGCGCGAGCACGCCGGGCTTGTCCTCGACGTGGGCGATCAGCGTGCGGGTCCGCGACGAGGCGGAGACGTGCGGGCTCATGGATCCTCCGCGGTCTCGACCAGCGGGCTAGGCGGTGGTGGGCGCCGGATCATCTCGGCGAGGTCGGCGCCCGACGGCACCATCGGATAGACCGAGTCTTCCTGCTCGACGCGGAAGTCGATGACGACCGTGCCGGGCGTGGCCTGCGCCAGCCGCACGGTGGCCTCGACCTCGGAGCGCTGCGTGACGCGCAGGCCGGTGAGGCCGTGGGCCTCGGCCAGCTTGACGAAGTCGGGCGAGCGCATCGGCGTCGACGAGTAGCGACCGCCGTAGAAGAACTGCTGCCACTGCCGGACCATGCCGAGGTAGCCGTTGTTGATGATCGCGATGTTGACCTTGATGCCCTCCTGGGCCGCGGTCGACAGCTCGCACGCGGTCATCTGGAAGCCGCCGTCGCCGGCGACCACCCAGACGTCATCGCCGGGCTGCGCGAAGCGCGCGCCGATGGCGGCCGGCAGCGCGAAGCCCATCGTGCCCAGGCCGCCGGAGGTGATCAGCTTCCGCGCGTAGTCGTGCTTGTAGTACTGGGCTTCCCACATCTGGTGCTGGCCGACGTCGGTGACGACCAGCGCCTTGCCCTCGGTGATCCGCCACAGATCGTGGAGCACGTGCGCGGCGTAGAGCCGGCCTTCATCGGGCAGGCCCTGGATGTCGCGGACCGCGCTGTCGCCCTTCATGCCGGCGATGCGCGCCAGCCACGGCTCGCGGGTCTTGGCCTGCACGCGCGGCGTGATCGCGCTGAGCACGCGCGCGACGTCGTCGATCAGCGCGATGTCGACCTTGACCAGCTTGTTGATCTCGCTGCGATCGACCTCGACGTGGATCTTGCGGGCGCGCGGCGCGTAGGTCGCGAGGCGACCGGTGACGCGATCGTCGAAGCGCATGCCGAGCGCGATCAGCAGATCGGCTTCCTGGATGGCGTTGTTGACCCAGGCCTCGCCGTGCATGCCCATCATGCCCAGGGACATCGGATGGCTGGCGGCGAACCCGCCGAGGCCGAGCAGCGTCGAGGCGACCGGCACGCCGGTCTTCTCGACGAACGCGCGCAGGAGCTCGCCGGCGCCGGCCTTGATGATGCCGTAGCCGGCGAGAATGACCGGGCGCTCGGCCTGATCGATCATACGCGCGGCGCGCTCGAGCATCTCGTCGGGCGCATGCGGCTCGGGGCGATAGCCCGGCAGCCGCGGCGTGCCGTGCGGCGGATGCCACGGCGCGGTCGCCTGCTGCGCGTCCTTGCAGATGTCGACCAGCACCGGGCCCGGTCGACCGGAGGACGCGAGGAAGAACGCCTCGCGGATCGTCGACGCGATGTCGGCGACATCGGTGACGAGATAGTTGTGCTTGGTGATCGGCAGCGTCACGCCGGTCACGTCGGTCTCCTGGAACCCGTCGGTGCCGAGGAGCGTGGACGAGACCTGGCCGGTGATGAAGACCACCGGCACCGAGTCCATCATGGCGGTCGCGATGCCGGTGACCAGGTTGGTCGCGCCCGGGCCGCTGGTCGCGATCGCGACGCCGACCCGGCCGCTGGCGCGGGCGTAGCCGTCGGCCATGTGCGCCGCGCCCTGCTCGTGGCGGACCAGCACGTGGCGGATGCCGGGGTACTTCAGCATCGCGTCGTAGGCCGGCATGATCGCGCCGCCGGGATAGCCGAAGACGACATCCACGCCCTCGGCGGCGAGCGCCTCCCAGATGATCTCGGCGCCGGTGAGCAGCGCGCCGGGCGCGGTGCGCGGATTACCAGGCAGCGGCGCCGCGGGGTTGGCGGTCACTTGGTCCTCCACGCGGAGGGATCCGAGGTGATCGCGCCGTGCGACGCCGGGCCGACCGACGCCGCGTACTTGCGCATCACGCCGCGCAGCGGCTTCGGTGCGGGGATGACGGGCTCGCGATCGGAGATGTCGACCAGCACATCGAGCGAGCTGGTCGCGACGTCGATGCGGATCGGATCGCCGTCGCGCAGCTTGGCGATCGGGCCGCCCTCGGACGCCTCGGGACAGATGTGGCCGGCCATGAAGCCGTAGGTCGCGCCGCTGAAGCGACCGTCGGTGATGAGCGCGACCTTGTCCGACAGACCGGCGCCGACGATCGCGCCGGTGACCGCGAGCATCTCGCGCATGCCGGGACCGCCGCGCGGGCCTTCGTTGCGGATCACGACGACATCGCCGGGCTGGATCTTGCCCTGCTGGACGCCTGCGAACGCCGCCTCCTCGCTGTCGAACACGCGCGCCGGGCCCTCGTGGCTCAGGCGATCGTGACCGGCGAGCTTGAGCACGCAGCCCTCCGGCGACAGCGAGCCGCGGAGGATCGCGAAGCCGCCGCGCGGCTTGAGCGGCTTGTTCGCCGCGCGGATGACATCCTGGTCGGGCGCCTCGACCGCGAGCTCGGCCTCCTGGCGCAGCGTGCGACCGCTGACGGTGGGCGCGTCCTGGATGAGGTCGAGCTCGAACATCCGGCGCAGCAGCAGCCCCACGCCGCCGGCCTTGAACATGTCGTTGGCGGAGTAGCGACCGCCGGGCTTGAGATCGGCGAGCACCGGCGTGCGCTTGGCGATGACCTCGAAGTCATCGATGACCAGCGGCACCTCGGCCTCGCGCGCGATCGCGAGCAGGTGCAGCACCGCGTTGGTCGAGCCCGCGGTCGCGGCGACCGTGGCGATCGCGTTGGTCAGCGAGGTCGGCGTGATGAACTCGCGCGCCCGGTGGTTGCCGCGTACCAGCTGCATGACCATCGCGCCGGCCTCGGCGGCGAACGCAGCCTTCTCGACGGCGGTGGCCGGGACCTCGCCGGCGCCGATCGCCGACAGCCCGAGCACCGCGAGCGCGGTGGCCATCGTGTTCGCCGTGAACTGACCGCCGCACGCGCCGGCGCCGGGACAGGCGTGATCCTCGAGCGTGCGCAGGTCGGCGTCGGTCATGGCGCCGCGCGCGTGGGCGCCGACCGCCTCGAAGACGTCCTGGACCGTGACGTCGTGATCCTTGAAGCGGCCGGGCATGATCGGGCCGCCGTAGAAGATGACTCCGGGCAGATCGAGGCGCGCGAGCGCCATCGCCGCGCCCGGCAGGGTCTTGTCGCAGCCGACCAGCGCGACCACGCCATCGACCATGTGGCCGAACGCGACCAGCTCCATCGAGTCGGCGATGACCTCGCGCGACACCAGCGAGGCGCGCATGCCCTCGGTGCCCATGGTCACGCCATCGGACACCGCGATGGTCGTGAACTCGACGGGCGTCCCGCCGGCGGCGCGGACGCCGCGCTTGACGTCCTCGGCCAGCGCCCGCAGGTGCATGTTGCACGGCATGACGTCGGTGTGGGTGCCGACCACGGCGATGAGCGGCCGCTCGAGATCGGCGTCGGTGAGCCCGGTCGCCTTGAGCATCGCGCGCGCCGGAGCCCGACTCGGGCCTTTTTTCAACTGGTCACTTCGCATGGAGAGACTGGCTTTCTCGTGCTGGGGATTTCCCTGGAAACGAAAAAGCCCCGCAACCCGGGGAGGGTGCGGGGCCGGCTCGAGGACCTTGCGGTCTGGCTGGCTACCCGCACCCGGGCGCAATAAGGACGAGGCCGACAATAAGAATGCCGATGCCAAGCCCAACGCCGAGGACGTCTACCGAGACCAGATCACCGACGAGCGCAACGCCACCGAGATCAGTGGACGCCCCCAGCACCGACGCGCGCGCAGAACCGCCAGCTGGCGACCCCTCCGCAACACGGCGCGCATGGTGCTGCATTCGCGTATCGAGACTAAGGGCTCTGCCGCACCACGTCAAGAAGATTTCCGGACGAGTTGTGGACTCTGCGACGGTATCGAGATTCGTAATCGAAGCTGTCGAAACCACAGGTGGTGAGTTGCGGTCCGCGAGCGTTGAACGCGGCTTCGCGGCGAGAAAATTCTCGCCTCGCTGTGATCGAAGCGCATACACCGCCGCCTGCGCGAACATCTGAGGCGCGATCGCTGTCCGGGTTCCGGACCGTGGATCGGACTCAGCAACGCTAGCCTCGCGCTGCGAGCGGCGCGAGCGGCGCGAACACCGGCGCCATCGCCGCGAGCCTCGGTTCGACCGCGACGCCGGCTCGGTGGCGCGCGGCGCCGGCGTGCAGGCGCATGTCGAGCGCATCGAGGGACGCGGCGATCGCGAGCCAGTCGGCCCTGGCGCCGCGCGCGGTCGCGACGCCGGCCTCGATCAACGCGGCGAGCCCATCGCCCCAGGGCATGTGCTCGGCGCGGATCCGCGCGGCGTCGCGCGCCGCGCGCGCGATCATCGCGTCACCTCCTGCGGCCAGCGCGGCGCGGGCCCGGAGGTAGAGGCCCTCGATCAACACGTTCTGCGCGCGCAGCAGCATCGATCGCTCGAGCCCGCGCCAGTCGCGCGCGATCCGCGCCCACGCCGCCGCGCCATCGCCCTGGTAGAGGTGGGCCTGGGTCTCGACCAGCATCGCGCAGTAGTGCTGCACGTGGAAGCCGCCGCCCGCCGGCCACATCGCGGCGGCATCGCGCGCCTCGGTCAGCGCGCGCGCGGGCTCGCCGCGCCACAGCCACGCGATGTTGGGCGGGCCGCCGCGCAGGTAGTTGGCGGCGTAGACGTCGCCGCGGCGCTCGGCGTCGGCGAGGGCGACCGGCAGCGCGGCGAGCAGCTGATCCATGTCGCCGAGATAGATGAGCGACTCGAGCCAGAAGAACTCGGCGATCGAGGTCTCGAACGACGTGCCGGTGACCGCCTCGAACCGCGCGATCGCGGCCGCGCAGCGATCGCGCGCGATCTGCCAGTCGCCGCCCTGGTGCGCCGCGACGCCGGTCGCGAACGTCGTCATCGCGCGGGCGAGCGCGTCGTCGGTGCGCTCGGCGAGGTCCGCGGCGCGGTCGGCGAGCCGCTGGCAGCGGGCGCGGCCGCGCGGGCCGGTGGTCGCCATGTAGGCGGCCTCGAGGGCGAGCGCGCGCGCGACCCGCGTGGGCTCGCCCACCGCGAGCGCGGCGAGCGTGTAGCGCGCCTGGAAGTCAGCGCCGCGGATGTGATCGGTCATGCCGAGGCTGACCGCGACCGACCAGCACGCGTCGACGCGGGTCAGCGCGACCGGATCGACGTCGGCGGCGGCGCGCTCGCGGAACCGCGTGCCGCGCACCGCGAGGCGCGCGCGGTGCCAGGCGAGCGAGGCCAGCGCGCGGCGCGGCGTCGGCGGCAGCGACAGGCCGAGGCGCGCGAGCACGTCGTCGAGCTCGCTGAGCCCAAGGGCGAGATGGCCGCTGCGCAGGAGCACCTCGGCGGCGCGGCGGCGCAGCTCGGTGGCGCGCGCGACCGGCGATCGCGCGGCGAGCTCCACGAACGCGGCGGCGGCGGCGCGCGGCTGACCGGCGCCGATCAGCGCCTCCGCAGCGGCGAGCGCGTGCGCGTCGGCGACCGCGCGATCGTCGGCGGTGTCGGCGGCGAGCGCCCATAGCGCAGCGGCGCGATCGAACGCGCGCGCGGCCACCGCGTCCGTCGCGGCGAGCGCCGCCGATATCGAGGCCGCGGCGCGATCGCCGGCGGCGCGCCACTGCAGCGCGACCAGCTCGCGATCGCCGCCGCGCGCGTCGAGCGCCAGCGCGAGCGCGCGATGCACCGGGCGCCGCGCCTCGGGCGGGCACGCGGCGATCACGGCCTCGCGGATCCGGTCGTGATAGGTGTCGAGCTCGTCGTCGCCGCGGCGCTGCGCGGTGGTGCGCACGAGGCCGAGGGTGCGGAGCGCGCGGACGTCGGCGGCCTCGCTTCCCGCCGCCGCGATCGCGCTGCGCTCGCCGATCGGCCGCCCGGCGAGCGCGAGCGCGCGCAACAGTGCCTGCGCCGCGGGCGGCAGCGCGGCCACGCGCGCACCGACCAGCTCGTCGACGGTCAGGCCGGCGCCGCGCCGCGCCGCGAGCGCCAGCTCGCGCACCAGGAACGGGCTGCCCGCCGACTCCGCCGCGATCGCGTCGGGGTCGATCGCCTGCGCATCGGGCGCGACCGCGGTCGCGAGCGCCGCCGCCGCCGCGCGATCGAGGCCATCGAGCGCGACCGCGACCACGCGCGGGCCCGCGAGCTCGCCGAGCGCGCGCAGCACCGGGCTGTGCGCCGCATCGGCCGCGCGACACGCCGCGATCGTGAGCACCGCAGGGGCGTCCGGTCCGCGCCACAGCGCCGCGAGCAGGGCCGCGCTGTCGCGATCGCTCCACTGCAGATCGTCGAGCCAGAGCACCAGCGGGCGAGTCGCGGCGATCGCGGCGCACAGCGCGCGGAACGCGGCGAACCCGCGGCGGCGCAGCTCGGCGGGCGCGAGCGCGGCGTCGTCGCCGAGCACCGGGCGCAGCGCGGGGAACAGGCGCCCGAGCGCGCCGCGGTCCGCGAGGCCCGTGGCGATCGCCGGCGCGCTCGCGAGCCGCAGCGCGAGCGCATCGATGATCGCGTCGATCGCGCGGAACGGCATCGCCTCGTGCTCGTACGAGCGCGCGGCCAGCACCCACGCGTCCGGCGGCAGGCGCTGCACGAACTGCCGCACCGTCGCGGTCTTGCCAATGCCGCTCGGGCCGGTGACGGTCGCGACCACCGCGTGGCCCGCGCGGGTCTCCGCGAACGCCTCGGCGAGCGCGGCGAGCTCGCGCGCGCGGCCGAACAGCGGCGTGTCGCCACCGCGCGCCACGACCGCAGGCGCGGCGCCGAGATCGGCGAGCGCGTGCGCGACCTCGCGCACCTCGCGCGATCCGGGCCGCGCCTCGGGCGCGCGCGCGAGCAGCTGATCGATCAGCGCGACGAGCGATCGCGGCATCGCCGCCGCGATCGCCGCGGGCAGCGCCGGCGCCGCGGCCGCGAGCTTCGCGGCGCGCACGTCGGCCGCGCTGCCGACGAACGGCAGCCGACCCGCGCACAGCTCGAACAGCATCACGCCGACCGCGTACCAGTCCGCGGCCGGGCCGATCGCCGCGCCCCGCACCTGCTCGGGCGCCATGAACCACGGCGTGCCGGCGGCGGCGACGTCGCCGATGTCCGCGACCATCCCGAAGTCGCAGAGCCGCACGCGCCCGTCGCGATCGACGAGCACGTTGTTCGGCTTCAGGTCGCAGTGCAGGTGGCCGGCGACATGCACCGCGTCGAGCCCGTCGGCGAGCTGCGCCAGCGCGGCACCGAGGCGCGCGGCATCGAGCCGCAGCGGTGGGACGTCGCAGCCCGCCAGGCCCTCGTCACCGCTCGCCATCGTCGGGGCAGCCAGCCGCGACGCACCGAGCCATGCGGCGAGATCGACGCCGTCGACCAGCTCCATCGTGTAGAACCACCCGTCGCCCTCACCGAAAAGCTCGCGCAAGCCGATGAGGTTCGGGTGCGAGAGGTCCCGCAACGCGCGGAATTCTCGCTTGAAGCGCACGATCGCCGCGGGCGAGGCGCGCTTCAACAGCTTGAGCGCGACCTGTTCGTTGCGTTGCCGATCGTGGGCGGCCCACACCTCACCGAAACTGCCGGCACCGAGGAGCCGCGTGAGCGAAAACCGCTGGGCCAGGAATTCTGTCATCACGAGCGTACGGGCGCGCACGTCGCCGAAATCGCCCGACGATTGTACTCACGATCGCGCATCGCCTTCGCTACTGTGGAGAGAGGCACGCGCCTGGAGTCGCGGGCTGAAGGAGGGATCCATGGGCTCTAGGGACCATTCTCCAAGCGACCGGCGCCGTTTCTTCCGCGAGTCGGTTTACGGCGGGGCCGTCGTCCACGTGGATGGGGTCGCGCTGCGCGGGCAGATCACGAACCTGTCGCTGGGCGGCGCGCTGATCTCGCTGGGCGAGCACGTGCCGCACAAACCCGGGCTCAACCACGACGTCCGCATCGAGCTCGAGATCGGCGGGCACGGCTGGATCACCCAGCGCGCGCGCGTGCGCCGCGCGACCGCGCGCGAGGTCGCGGTCGCGTTCACCGAGATCAAGCCGAACGTGGAGGATGTGATCGAGGACGAGCTGCTCGCCGCGGTCGAGGCGCGCAACCGCCCGCGCGTCGTCGTCGTCGATGCCGAGCCCCACCGGCGCCGCCGCGTCTCGGAGCAGCTCCACGCCGCGGGCTGCATCTCGCTCGAGGCCGCGACGCCGCTCGAGGCGATCGCGATGGTCGAGGAGCCGCGCAACCACGTCGCCGCGATCGCGGTCGCCGACACCGTGCGCGACGCGCACCCGCTGGTCGCTTACCTCACCGACTCCAACCCCGGCATCCCGATCGCGATGCTCGCCGAGGACGCCAACACCGACGATGCGCGCTCGCGCAGCGCCTCGCGCGCCCGCACCGAGGACGAGCTCACGAACGCGATCACCGAGCACGTGCGCAGGCGAACGCCATAGCCGCTCGCGATGTCACAGATCGCCGCGGGGTCGTCTGTACTGACACCATGCGAAGAGCCATCCTCGCGCTCGCGATCCTCGTCCTCGCGCTCGCCGGCTGCGGCGCCCAGATCCCCGGCTGGCTGCCGGCGAACATCACGGAGGCGCGCGAGGCCCACAAGCCGCTCGTGCTGTTCTTCTACGCGACGTGGTGTCACTCGTGTCGCGCGTTCCAGGCCGACGTGCTCACCGATCCGCGGGTCGTCACGGCGCTCACGCGCGTGAAGTTCGTCGAGTACAACGGCGGCACCAAGGCCGGTCTCGATGCGCTGCAGCGTTGCCGCGGCCGGAACGTCCCGCTCCTGGTCGCGATCGATGGCGAGGGCACGATCCGGCTGCGCGGCGACGGCGCCGAGCGCAACGCCGAGGCCTTCCTCGAGTTCCTCGGCGAGGCCGAGCGGGTGATCGGCCACCACTGATCCCGCCCTGTCACGGCGGCGCGGCGTCGGCGTCACGCGGCGCAGGTGCCGCAGCACAGCGGCGATCCGGTGGCCGTAGTACCGTCCGCGCATGGTCGAGCCGCCCGACGCACCGCCGCACTGGCGGCGCCGCATCTTCGCGCTGACCTGGCTCTCGTACTTCTCGTACTACTTCACGCGGAACGCGTTCAAGGCGAGCAAGGCGGCGTTCCAGCGCGACTACCACCTGTCGAAGTCCCAGCTCAACTGGATCGACACCACCTACAACATCGCGTACTGCGTCGGCCAGGTGACCAACGGCGCGCTCGTCGAGCGCATCGGACCGCGCCGCTGGCTCGCGATCGGCATGCTGCTGTCGGCCGCGATGTGCGTCGCGTTCCAGCAGGTCGGCACGCCGAGCGGCGAGCTGATGGGCATCTACATGGTGATCTGGGGCATCAACGGCTTTGCCCAGTCGAGCGGCTGGCCGGCCAACGGCAAGGCGATGGCCGAGTGGTACGGCAGCGAGCGCCGCGGCACGGCGATGGGCCTGTGGTCGACCTGCTACCAGGCGGGCGGTCTGGTCGCGACGTTCCTGTCGGCGCGCGTGATCGGCTGGGGCTTCGGCTGGCGGTCGGTGTTCATCGCGCCGGCGATCTGGGTCGCCGTGGTGGCGGTCGCGATCGCGCTGTGGCTGCGCGATCGGCCGTCCCAGGTCGGCTACCGCGACCCCGATGCCGGCCCGCTCTCGGACCTGGAGCGGCGGCGCCTGCGCGCCGCCGAGATGCCCCGGGTCCTGCGCACGCCGATGGTGTGGATGCTGGGCGCCGCGTACTTCTGCTGCAAGTCGATCCGCTACTCGTTCATCTTCTGGCTGCCGCTCTACCTCGCCGAGGCGTACCACTACTCCGACTCGACCTCGCTCGACGTCTCGATGGCGTTCGACGCGGGCGGCATCGTGTTCGTGGTCGCGGCGGGCGTCATCGCGGATCGCGTGTTCGCGCGGCGGCGCGTGCTGACCGCGTTCGGGTTCCTGTGGGCGCTGGTCGGCGCGCTGTTCCTCTACCGCCAGATCGCCGAGATCTCGCCGACCGTGAACGTCCTCGGGCTCGCGCTCGTCGGCGGCTGCCTGTTCGCCGCGGACTCGCTGATCTCTGGCGCGGTCACGCAGGATCTCGGCGGGCCGCACGCCGCGGGGCTGGCGGCGGGCCTCGTCAATGGCATCGGCTCGATCGGCCAGGTGGTGCAGGGCTTCGTGCTGGTGTGGGTGAGCGAGACCTACGGCTGGGGCACCCTGTTCGCGGTCTTCATGGCGCTGGCCGCGGCCGGCGCGCTGTGCTTGATCCCATACCTGCGCGTCATGCCGGGGCACCGGCCGGCAGCGGGAGCCCCCGCGACCGCGTAGTTGCCGCTCCCGGGCGCTGAAGTTTGTGTATGGTCCGGAACGATGAGCTGGCGCCGTACGTTCCGTCGGGCCTCGGGAGCAAGCGTGTTCGCTGCGCTGGCGGCCTGCGCCGGCGGCAACAACACGCCCGACGCCGTGCCGTTCGATCCCGCGACCATCGCGATCTCGCCCGCGATGCCGCACACCCAGGATGATCTCAACGCGGTGGTCTCGACGCCAGGCAGCTCGGGGTACACCACGCGCTGGTCGATGGACGGCACCGTCCGCAACGACGTCACCGGCTTCACCGTCGACGACGCGCTGACCGCGCGCGATCAGGTGTGGAAGGTCGAGCTGCTGAGCGCCGCGGGGGTCGTCGTGACCAGCGGCGAGGCCACGATCCTCGACACCGCGCCGACCGCGCCGGTCGTCACGATCCCGACCTCGCCGCCGTCGCAGACCGCGCTGCGCTGCGCGGTCGCCACCGACTCGACCGATATCGACGCCGATCCGATCACGTACACGGCGTCGTGGCTGCACAACAGCGCGCCGTTCGCGAACGCGACCACGACCTCGTTCGCCAACGACACCGTGCCGTCCGAGTACGTCCAGATCGGCGACACGTTCGTGTGCACGGTCACGGCCAGCGACGGCGCGATGATGGTGACGGCGTCGACGGCGATCGCGGTCGTCGTCGATCGCTGCACGGTCACGCCCCTGCCCGGCCCGACGACCTTCCAGTACAGCGGCGCGCTGCAGACGTACACGGTCCCGGACTGCGCCCACTCGATCACGATCGAGGCGTGGGGCGCGCAGGGCAACGGCGGCAGCGGCACGAGCGGGCCGATGGGCGGCAACGGCGGCTACGCGCGCGGCGATCTCGCGGTCACCGTCGGCGAACAGCTCACGATCGTCGTCGGCGGACAGAACGGCTACGGCGGCGGCGGCGCGGGCCAGGCCCAGACCGGCGCGGCCAACGGCGGCGGCGCGAGCGATGTCCGGCGCGGCGGCACGACGCTCAACAACCGCGTGATCGTGGCGGGCGGCGGCGGTGGTGGCATCGACGGCGATGTCGCCAACTACAGCGGTGGCGCCGGTGGCGGCGGGACCTGCCTGGGCAACTACTGCGGCGGCGGCGGTGGCGCGGGCTACGGCGGCACCGGCGGCGCGGGCAGCACCGCGGGCGGCAGCGGCATCACCGCGGTCCACGCCGGCGGCGCGGGCGGCGGCGGCGCGACCAGCGGTGGCGGCGGCTCGTGCGAGACCAACGATCAGCCCGCGACCTGCGGCGGCAACGGCACGCTCGGCCAGGGCGGCGCCGGCGGTCCGGCCCAGGCCCACGCGGCCTGTTACACGACCTACGGCGGCACCTCCGGCGGTGGCGGCGGCTACTACGGCGGCGGCGGCTCAGCGATCGGGTACTGCGGCGGCGGCGGCGGCGGCGGCGGCGCCTCGTGGGTCGGCCAGCTGTCCTCGCCGGCCATGACCGGCAACGTGCGCGCGGGCGACGGCGCGATCACGATCACGCCGAAGAACTGATCGCGCGTAACCGCGCATACGTGTGTTCGCGCGAGTGATCGCCGGACGCGCGGAACACAACACGATCGCAACATCGGGCGCCCGCCTCGCTGGCTACAGCAGAGGTGAGGTGATCCCATGCAAGCCCCATCCTCGCGCGCGCCGTTCCGTCGCGTCGCGCTGAATCTCGCGCTCCTCGCCGGCGCCCTGTGCAGCACCGGCGCGACCTGTAGCTCCGACGGCGATCCCCCGACCTACGCGATCACCGCGACCGTCACCGGCCTGGTCGGCGCGGGCCTCACCCTCGGCAACGCCGGCGAGACCGTGGTCGTCGACGCCGCCGGTCCGCTGACGGTCACCGCCGAGGTCCCCGACGGCACCAGCTACGACGTGACCGTGATCGCGCAACCGCACGATCCCGATCAGACCTGCACGATCACCAACGGCACCGGCACCATCCACGGCGCCGACGCCGTCGACATCGCGATCACCTGCGTCACCGCGCCGGCGCCGCTCACGCTGGTCAGCCGCGCGCCGCAGGATGGCGCCACCGAGGTCGCGGCGACGGTCACGCCCACGCTCACGTTCTCCGCGCCGATCGACACCGCCACGACCTCGAGCATCACGCTGACCAGCGCGAGCGGCACGACCGCGATCGCGATCAGCGCGATCGGCGTCGACGTCACGATCACGCCCGCGCAGCCGCTGGCGCCGCTCACGACCTACACGCTGACGATCGGCGCTGACCTGCGCGGCACCGGCGGCGAGCAACTCGCCGCGGCGATCGCGACGACGTTCACGATCGCCGGCGCCGACTGGGGCACTGCCGTCCGGGTTCCGGACGCGACCATCAACGGGTTCGTGCCGCGGGTCGCGCTCGACGCCGCCGGCGACGGCGTGATGCTGTGGGCCGGCGGCAGCGGCAGCTCGATCGCGGAGTGGTCGAGCAGCTACAGCCCCGCCACCGGCTGGAGCGCGCCGGTGGCGATGCGCGCGGCGAACGCCGAGGCCCTCGCGCTCGCGATGAACCCCGGCGGCGCCGCGGTCGCGACCTGGCTCGAGTACGACGGCACCCGCAGGAACGTCTGGGCGAGCCACTACGCGGCCGCGACCGGCTGGAGCGCGGCGGAGCTGATCGAGACCCTCGACACCGTCGCGATGGATCCGGCGCTCGCGATCGACGGCGCCGGTAACGCGATCGCGGTATGGCGGCAGGAGGGCGCGAACCAGTTCGAGCTCGACATCTGGGCCAACCGCTACGTCGCCGGCGTGGGCTGGGGCACCCCGGTCATGCTCGGCACGCCGGACAACGCCTCCGCGCCCACGGTCGCGGTCGACAGTGCCGGTAACGCCTTCGCGATCTGGGGCGGCAACTACGGCCTCGGCGCGGCGCGCTACACCGTCGGTAGCGGCTGGGGCGGCCGCGTCCGCATCGACGACAACATGCCGGCGGGGTCGCTCGGCGGCACCGGCAACGGCCAGGTCGTGCTCGCCGACAACGGGGACGCCACGGCGGTGTACATGGACGGCGACGGCACCCGCTACAACCTGATGGCGGTGCGCTACAGCGGCGGGACCTGGAGCGCGCCGGTGCTGATCGAGCACGACGACCACGGCAACGCGATCTACCCGCGCCTCGGCCTCGACGCCACCGGCGCGGTCACCGCGGTGTGGACGCAGTGGGACGGCACGCGCAACAACATCTATGCGAACCGCTACACCGTCGCCGGCGGCTGGACCGCACCCGCGCTCGTCGAGACCACCGATCTGGGCAACGCCGGCGACGTGCGGCTGGCGATCAACGCGAACGGCGACGCGGCCGCGATCTGGCGGCAGTACAACGGCGTCGAGGATCAGTTCTGGGGCGCGCGCCGCACGGCGGGCGGCTGGGGCACCGCGCAGCTCCTGCAGGTGACCACCGGCAACAGCATCGGCGAGCATCAGATCGCGATCGATGGCAGCGGTCAGGCGCTCGCGGTCTGGTACGAGTCGGCGCCGTCGCAGCAGGCGCAGCTCTGGGCCAGCTGGGCCCCCTGACGTCTGAGCTGCTCGCTATCGCTCGGGCGTCACGCGCCCGCGGGTAGCCGGACCTCGACCGCGAGCCCGCCGAGCGCGGCCCGGCTGAAGCGCACCGCGCCGCCGTGCCGCTCGGCGATCGCGCGCACGATCGCGAGCCCGAGCCCGTGGCCGCCGGTGTCGCGGCTGCGCGACGCGTCGACGCGCCGCAGCCGCCGGCCCAGCTCGGGCAGGAGGTGATCGGCCACGCCCGGCCCGCCGTCCTCGACGCGCACGATCACGTCGGCACCGCGGCGCGCGACCGCGACCGCGATCGCGCCGCCGCCCGCGTGCCGGACCGCGTTGCCGAGCAGGTTGGTGAGCACCTGCTCGACACGCACCGGATCGACGGTCGCGGGCGTCGCGGGCGCGTCGCAGCGCACGTCGGTGATCTCGGGGTGCGCGAGCCGCACGCGCTCGGTCGCGGCGGTCGCGATCGCGCCGACATCGCAGGCCTCGGTCAGCATCGCGAGCGCCGGGTCCTCGAGGATCGCGAGCTCGCGCACGTCGGCGATCAGCCGCTCGAGGCGCGCGCTCTCGCCCTCGAGATGATCGAGCAGCCGCCCGCGGTCGCCGGCATCCGCGCGCAGCGCCGCGGCGATGCCGATGAGCGTCGTGGTCGGCGTGGCGAGCTCGTGCGCGAGATCCGCGAACAGCCGGCGGCGCTCCTGATCGGCGCGCTTGACCTCGGCCAGCGTGCGCTCGAGCGCCGCGGCCATCGCGCGGAACCCGGTGCGCAGCCCGAGGAAGTCCTTGCCGGCGGTCATCGTCGGCAGCTCGGCCGCGAAGTCACCGGCGGCGAGCCGCTCGTAGGCACCGACCACCGGGTGCGTGAGCCGGCCGACGAGGAAGCGGGTGATGCCGTAGGTGATCAGGCTCGGCAGGACGAAGACCGCGAGCAGCAGCACCAGCCGCGAGCCCGACGGCGTCCCGACGAGCGCCGCGACCGCGCCGAACAGCCCGGCCATCGTGACGAGCGCGAGCAGCGCGACCTTCGCCGGCAGCGACAGCCCCGCGCCGGCGACGCGGCTCACGCGTCGCCCAGCCGGTACCCGGCGCCGTGCACCGCGTGGATCGGCGCGGGCGTCAGGCCGGCCGCCTCGAGCTTCCGGCGCAGGCGCGTGACGTGACAGTCGACGTTGCGCGCGTAGCCCTCGTTGCTCGTGCCGAACACGTCCTGCAGCAGCTGGCGCCGCGACAGCACCGCGCCCGGCTGACGACAGAGCTGCGCGAGCAGCGCGAACTCGGTCGGCGTCAGGACCAGCGCCTGGCCACGAGCCAGCGCGCGATGCCCGCGCAGGTCGATCTCGATCTCGTTCCATCGCACGCTCGCTGGCGCGTCGCCGCCGCGCTGGCCGATCCGCCGGAGCAGCGCCGCGATCCGCGCCAGCAGCACCGCCGGCGCGAACGGCTTGACCACGTAGTCGTCGGCGCCCGCGTCGAGGCCGACGACCATGTCGGCCTCGCTGCCGCGCGCGGTCACCATCACCACGCCGGGGCTGGGCGCGAACCGCGCGCGCAGCTCGCGACAGACCTCGATGCCATCCATGCCCGGCAGGTTGAGATCGAGCACGACCACGTCGGGCCGCGCCGCGGCGCAGGCCGCGAGCGCCGCATCGCCATCGCCGACCGCGGCCACCGCGTAGCCCGCGGCCTCCAGATGCACCACCGTCACCTCGCGCAGCGCGCGATCATCCTCGACCAGGAGGAGCCGCTCGGCCATGAGCCGAACGTACACCTCCCGCGCGCAGCCGGCGGGTCGGGCTCCTGCGAGAATCCCGCAGCCGCTAGCTCAGCGCCGCCGGCGCCGGCGCAGCACGACGAGCACGATCAGCGCGGCGCCCGACGCCGACGCCCCGCCCTCGGCGGCGCACCCGCAGCCCTGGGGCTTGCGGACCGGCGGCGGCAGCGTGATCCCGCCGCTCGACATCACCCCGATCGCCGGGACGTCGCTCGCGACGAACGCCGCGAGCTCGGTCTGGCCGCGCGGCGCGAACGCGGTGTTGGTCGCGGCGATCGGCGCGGCGATCTGCTGCTGCGGCGGGCCGCCCCAGCGCCCGCGCTGCGGCGCCTCGCACGCGATCGCGCCGGTCCACGGGTGCAGGATGAGATAGCGGCCCTGGAAGTTGTTGTAGCCGGTCTTCGTGACGTCCATCGAGATCTTGCCCTGCGCGTCGGGGATGCCGCGCCCGCCCTCGATGCCCTCGACCGCCTTGAAGACCAGATCCTGCGACACTTCCTTGCCGTAGCGCGCGTGCAGCCGGGTCAGCGTGAAGTTGGCGTAGCCGGTGTCCTGGTACGCGCCCGTGAGCACGTCGGCGCCGAGGGTCGCGAGGTCGTTGCCGTCGAGCGTCGGGCCCGGGCACGGGTCGCAGCTGCCCGAGTCCCACGAGTACTCCGTGACCACCGCGCCCGGCGCCTGCGCGAGCACGTGGTCGAAGAGCGCCGCGTAGAACTCGCCGAACCGGGTGCGGACCTCGTCCTTCACCGTGATGTTGGTAGGGATCGTGGTGTTGGGATAGTTCGCGACCTCGTAGCGCGTGTTGGGCGCGAGGATGTTCACGATCAGGTCCTGCTTGCCGTTGGCGTTGGCCAGGCCGAGCCGGATCGGCAGCGTGAACTCGGGGCTGTCGTAGTGGAACCGCAAGGGCGACAAGGTCGCCATGCCGCCCTCGAACTTGACCTTCTTCGGATCGACCTTGGCGACGAAGAACTTGGTACCTGCCTCGATGTACGGCCGGAGCAGCGGCTCGGCGCCCTTCGGGATCTGGTACTTGTTCGCGCGCAGCCAGCCGTCGAGGCCGGTCGAGTCCGTGGCCGAGAGCACGACGATGTCGTACTCGGCGACCGAGAACTTGGCCTCGATCGTCACGTGGTAGCGCTCGCGGTCGTCGTCGCCGCCGGAGTCTTCCCCCGCGCTATCCGACACCGCCATGACCTCCCCGCGCTCGTACTCGTACGGCGGCTCGACGTAGCAGGGGTCCTGCTCCCAGTACTCGACCAGCCGCGGCGCGCCCAGCGTGTCGACCTTGGCGAACAGCTCGCGCGGCAGGGTCTTCACCTGGTCCTTCTTGATCACCACCGGGACCGGGACCACCAGCGCGAAGCCCTCGGGCGGGCCCTGGTAGTTGTTCTGCATCGACAGCACCGTCGTGGTGCCGTGGCGCATCAGCACCACCTGGGTCGCGTTGTTGAACATCTCCGCGCCGGCCCCGCCGACGTAGAAGCCGCAGAACGCATGGGCGGCGGGCGCGGCCAGCGCGACGAGCGCGAGGCCGGTGACGATCGAGACGAGTCGGCGCATGAGTCCCCCTCGCGGCGCAGTGCGACGCGGTTCCGGACAACGCACCGCGATCCGCCGCGATCTAAATCGCCGCCAAGTTCGTGCTCAGCTCCGGTGTCGGGTTCGCGGTACAACCGGGCCATGGAGTTTCAGACCGCGGTGATCACGGGCGGCGGCGGCGGCCTCGGACGGGCGTTCTGCGAGGAGCTCGGCGCCACCCGCGCCCGGATCGTGGTCGCCGACATCGACCTGGCCGCAGCCGAGGCCACGGTGGCGCTGGTCAAGCGCGCCGGCGGCGACGGCAAGGCCGTCCAGTGCGACGTCTCGGACCCCGCGCAGATCGACGCGCTGGCCGCGACCGCGAAGGCCTGGCTCGGCGACGTGGATCTGCTGGTCAACAACGCCGGCGTCGCGGTCGCGGGTGACTTCGCCGCGATCGGCCTCGCCGAGTGGCAGTGGATCATGGGCATCAACCTGTGGGGCGTGATCTACGGCTGCCGCGCGTTCGTGCCGGCGATGCAGGCGCGCCGGCGCGGCGCGATCATCAACGTCGCGTCCGCCGCCGGCCTGCTCTCGGCGCCCAAGATGGCGCCATACAACGTCACCAAGGCCGCGGTGGTCGCGCTGTCCGAGACCATGCACGCCGAGCTCGCCCGCGACGGCATCCACGTCTCGGCGCTGTGCCCGACCTTCTTCCGCACCAACATCGGCGAGGCCAGCCGCGGCCCGCTCGATCCCAGGATGATCAAGCTCATGCACTCGATGATGGATCGCTCGAAGATCCAGGCGCCCGAGGTCGCGCAGGCCGCGCTGACCGCGGTCGCGAAGAACCAGCTCTACGTCGTGCCGATGGCCGACGGGCGCGCGATGTGGCGGCTCAAGCGGCTGCAGCCCCAGCGGTTCTACGACCTGCTGGCGAGCAAGCTGCTGCGGCGCTTCACCCGGCTCTGATCGGTGCGGGTCAGTCGATGATCAGCGGCGGCCGCCCGCGCTTCGCGCGGATCTTGTCGACCGCCTTGCGCACGCTCGCGCGCCCGATGATCCAGCGCTCCATGCGGCGCTTGCCGGGCAGGTCGCACAGCATGATGCCGAGCAGGATCGTGAGCACGCCCTGCCCCGGCACGCCCGGGAACGACATCACCACGCCGAGCGCGATCACGACCACCCCGAGCAGGTTCTTGCCGACGCGGACCGCGAGCCGCAGGACCGGGTTGCCGATCGGCGAGCGCGGCGCGCGCTCGTTCGCGAAGTAGTCCGCGGGCAGCCGCACGATCACGATCATCGTGATCAGCAGGCTGAGCGCGATCGACCCGATCGTGATCAGCCCCGCGAGCCACGGGTGATCGGCGATCGTGTGCGCCAGGGATCGCAGGGCGTCGATCACGACCAGAACCCGTCAGCGCGGGTCGCGGTTCTGGAAGCCGATCATCCAGCCCGGGTACTCGGCGGGCAGCGCGCTGGCGGCGTCCAGCGTCGCGAGCTCGTCGGCGGTGAGCACGATCTCGGTCGCGCCGAGGTTGTCCGCGAGCTGGGCGTCGCTCTTGGCGCCGATGATCACGCTCGTGACATGCGGCTGGTGGAGCAGCCACGCCAGCGCGATGCGCGCGACGCTGGTGCCGTGGGCGGTGGCGATCGGCCGCATCGCCCGCAGGCACGCCGCGGCGCGGGTGCGGTCGACCGGCGGGAAGTCGAACTCGGAGCGCCGCGCGCCAAGGACCTTCGCGTCCTCGGCCTCGAGATCGAACTTGCCCGACAAGAGGCCACCGGCGAGCGGGCTCCACGGCAGGATGCCGAGCCCCTGATCGATCGCGAGCGGCACGACCTCGCGCTCGAGATCGCGGCCGGCGATCGAGTAGTACATCTGCGCGCTCACGAACCGCGACCAGCCGCGGCGCTCCTGGATGGCGAGCGCCTTCATCTGCATCCACGCCGGCAGGTTCGACAGGCCGAGGTAGCGGACCTTGCCGGTGCGCACGAGATCGTTGAGCGCCTCGAGGGTCTCCTCGAGCGGGGTCGTCGGATCCACGCCGTGGATCTGGTAGAGGTCGACGTGATCGAGGCCGAGCCGCGCGAGGCTGGCGTCGATCGAATGCATGATGTGGTAGCGCGACAGGCCGACCTGGTTCGAGCCCGCGCCCATGCGGCCGCGGACCTTGGTCGCGAGCACGTAGCTGTCGCGCGCTCGCCCGAGGCGCTTGAGCGCGGCGCCGACCAGCCGCTCCGACTCGCCCTCGGAGTAGACGTTGGCGGTGTCGAGGAAGTTGATGCCCGCATCGAACGCGGACCCGACGATGCGATCGACCTCGGTCTCGCCGAGGGTGCCGATCGCCTTCCAGAAGCCCTGGCCCCCGAAGGTCATCGTGCCGAGGCAGAGCGGAGAGACGTAGAGGCCGGTCCGGCCCAGTGGGCGGTTCTTCATCGGCGAGAACCCTAGCACCGCTCCCCGGAAAACTTGTCGCGGGGGCACCCAGCCCCAGGGTTTCACCGATCGTGGGTCGGGCCCCCCAGCGCGCGGGATCGAGGCTCGCAGATGTCGCGCAGTTGCGACGGCCCTGTGGTTGCAAGAACGCGGAGGTGATGAAGGCCTTGATGGGAGTCCTGATCGGCGGCGCCATGCTCGGGTGCGGCGGCGGCGGCAATGGCGCAGATGCGGGGCTCACGCCGACCGCCGACGCGCAGGTGTGCACGCCGAGCTGTGATGGCCTGACCTGCGGCAGCGACGGCTGCGGTGGGCTGTGCGGCACCTGCAGCGGCGACGAGCTGTGCTCCGCCGGCACCTGCGCGCCGATCGCCGCGGGCGAGATCGTCGTCGATATCACCAGCGCCGCGCACCCGATCCACCCCGAGATCTACGGCGTCGCGTTCGCCAACAAGGCCGCGCTCGCGACCCTCGGCGCCACGGTCAACCGCTGGGGCGGCAACGGCGTCACGCTCTACAACTGGCAGCTCGACGTCGGCAACACCGCGAGCGACTGGTACTACGAGAACATCCCCAACAACGCCGGTGATCCGACGCACGGAACTGCCGCGTACAAGTCAGCCGCTGATCGCTTCGTGATCGACAACCAGGCGGCCGGCGTCGACTCGCTGATCGTCGTGCCGACGATCGGCTGGACCGCGAAGGATCGCGTGACGCAGCACCCGTACTCCTGCGGCTTCCCGACCGAGGTCTACGGCGCGCAGGAGTCGACCGATCCGTACGACGCGCACTGCGGGAATGGTCGATCCCCGTCGGGTCAGGAGCTCACGCCCGATCCGACCCACGTCGCGACCGCGGCCACGCCGACCTTCGAGGGCCAGTGGGTCAGCCACCTGGTCAGCGCGTTCGGCGCGGCGGCGCAGGGCGGCGTGCGCTGGTACGCCCTCGACAACGAGATGATGCTGTGGAGCTCGACCCACCGCGATGTCCATCCCGCGCCGGTCACCTACGACGAGGTCTGGAACGCGACGCTCGCCTACGCGCCGGCGATCCGCGCCGCCGATCCGGGCGCGAAGATCCTCGGCTACGGCTCGTGGGGCGTGCTCGATCTCTTCAACTCGGGCAAGGACACCGTCGATGGCCTGAGCGATCAGCACGCCCACGGCGATGTCTTGCTCGCGCCCTGGTACCTCGATCAGCTCGCGGCCTACGAGCGCGATCACGGCGTGCGCCTGGTCGATTGCCTCGACATCCACTACTACCCGCAGGGCGGCGACGCGCTCGAGAACACCGCGTCGCTCTGGGACGCGACCTACCCCGATCCGTCGTGGGTCAACGGATGGCTCGGCGAGCCGATCCAGCTCCTGCCGCGGGTGTCCGGCTGGCTGCGCGATCACAACCCGAACGTCGGGATGTGCATCACCGAGTACAACTTCAACCTCAACGACGCCGACAACCCGATCGCCGCGCTCGCCGAGGCCGAGGCGCTGGGGTTGTTCGGCAAGTTCGGCGTGCGGCTCGCGACCTTCTGGACCACACCGATCGAGGACGACGGCACCCACCACGCCGCCGCCTGGGGCTTCCAGCTCATGCGCAACTACGATGGCGCTGGCGCGCACTTCGCCGACGTCTCGGTCGGCGCCGCCAGCTCGGTCGATGGCGTGGTCGCGTACGCGGCGACCAGCGCGAGCGGCGACGCGACCACGGTGCTGGTGATCAACAAGGCGAACGCGGCGCGCACCGGCACGCTGCGCCTGCCCGGGTTCTCCGCGAGCGTCGCGCACCGCTGGTCGTTCACCGCCGGCGGCAGCGCGATCACTCACGACGCCGATCTCGGCGCGCAGAACGGCGCGTTCAGCGTGGCCCTGCCCGCGCACGCGATGGCGATGATCGTGGTGCCGAAGGGCTGAAGCCTGCGGGGACTTGCCGCGGCTTGAACGATCGTCGGCGCGTTGCTCGCGCCGCGATGAGCTGGCATCGTGCCGGGATGTCGAGCGTCATCATCTTCGGTGCGACCTCCGCGATCGCCGCCGAGGCCGCCGCCCTCTACGCCGCGCGCGGCGACCAGCTCGTGCTGGTCGGGCGCAACCCCGACAAGCTGGCCGCGATCGCCGAGCGCACCGGCGCGATCGCGACCTTCGTCGCCGACTTCGACGACCTCGCTCGCGCCGAGGCGGTGGTCGGCGAGGCCCTGGCCGCGCTCGGCGGCTGCGACATCGCGCTCATCGCCCACGGCCTGCTCGGCGATCAGGAGGAGACCGAGCACAGCGTGGCGGCGGCGGAGCATGTCATCCGCACCAACTTCACCAGCGTCGTCGCGCTGCTCGTGCCGCTGGTCAATCACGTCGAGCAGGCGCGCCACGGCCGCATCGGCGTGATCACCTCGGTCGCCGGAGAGCGCGGCCGGCCGCGCAACTACACCTACGGCGCCGCCAAGGGCGCGCTCGGCCTCTACCTCCAGGGCGTGCGCTCGAGGCTGTATCCCACGGGTGTCAGCGTGACCACGCTCAAGCTCGGCCCGGTCGATACGCCGATGACCGCGACCCACAAGAAGGGCCCGCTGTTCGCGTCGCCCGACACGGTCGCGAAGCAGCTCATCGCGGCGATCGACGCGGGCAAGGCCGAGGCCTTCGTGCCCTGGTTCTGGTCGGCGATCATGCCGGTGGTGCGCAACGCGCCCGAGGCACTGTTCCAGCGGCTGAAGTTTCTGTCGGGGCGCTAGAATCGGCGAGCCGACGTGAGCCGCGCAACCGGCGCGGTGACCGGGCGACATGGGGGGCGTGATGAAGGTGTCGAGCGTGAGAGTCGTGATGGTCCTGATCGCGGTGGCGGTCGCCCTGGCCACGGTGCGCAGCGCGCGCGCCGAGACCAAGCAGGAGATCGACCAGCGGCTGCGCGCACAGCTCGAGCGCGAGCACCCGGAGGCGCTGCCGGACTGGGATCTGGCCAGCGCCGCGTTCGAGCGCGGCGAGCTCGAACGATCGGTCACGGCTTTCCAGGCCGTGATCGCGCGTGCGCCGACCTTCGATGCCGCGTTCCGTCGGATGTCGGGACCGCTCGGGGCGCTGGGCCGCATTGCGGAGGCGCGCGCCGCCTGCGAGACCGCGGTCAAGCTCGACGACACCCCGCTGAACCGCGCCGCGCTCGCGGAAGTGCTGCTCCAGGACCGCGACCCGACCGTCCAGCGTCACGGCCAGGACATGGCTCGGCGCGCCGCGATCGCGGCTCCGACCGATGCGTACATCGGCTCGATCGAGTGCCATGCCTACGTCGTGATCAGTCAGCCGGTGCTCTTTCACAGGTGCACCGACCAGCTGATCGCGATGGCGCCGGACGATCCGCAGGCCAACCTCCTGGCGGCGATGGCAGCCGCCGACAGCGGCCGGACGGACGAGGCGCTGCGCTACCTCGCACGCGGTCGCGAGGCGCTCCCACCCGGGAAGTACCAGGAGCTCCGCGACGCGATCGAGTCGACGCGGACGCAGCACGGCGCCCCGGGCTGGATCTGGACCGGCCTGTGGGTGCTCCTCGGATGGGCCGCGGGGCTGCTGCTCCTGTTCGTCGCTGGCGGCGTGCTCTCGTTCATCACGCTGCGCAGCGTCGAGCGGACCGCGACGGCAGCCGCGAGCGTCGACGGCGGCGGTCAGCGCGGGCTGCGCCGCGTGTACGGCCTCGTGATCGCGATCGCCAGCGCGTACTTCTACGTCTCGATCCCTGTGGTCGTGCTGTCGGTGCTCGGGCTCGGCGCCGGGATCATCTACGGGATCGTCGCCGCGGGCTTCATCGCGCCCAAGCTGTTCCTCCTGGTGGTGATCCTCGTCGGCGCGTCGGTGATGGCGGTGCTGCGCAGCCTGCTGGTCAAGCCCATGCGCGACGCGCCCGGCACGCGCCTCGATCTCGCGCAGCACCCGGCGCTACGCGACGCGCTCGACGAGGTCGCGGACGTGGTGGGGACGCGTCCCGTCGACGCGGTGTACCTCGTGCCTGGCTGCGACGTCGCGGTGTCCGAGCACCGCGGCTTCCGGCGCAAGGCCGAGCGCCGCCTGATCCTCGGCGTCGCCGTGCTCGACGGCATGCACAAGGGCTGGCTCAAGTCGATCCTCGCGCACGAGTACGGGCATTTCCGCAACCAGGACACCGCCGGCGGCGGCGCGGCACTGGCGGTGCGCCACTCGCTGATCATGATGACCGTCCGCCTGGCGCAGTCCGGCGCCGCGGCCTGGTTCAATCCGGCCTGGCTGTTCGTGCGGCTGTACCTCGGCGCGTTCCTCCGCATCTCGCAAGGCGCCTCGCGGCTGCAGGAGGTCATGGCCGACCGCTGGGCGGCGCTCGCCTACGGCTCGATGTCCTTCGACGCCGGCTTCCGGCACGTGATCACGCGCGAGGCCGCGTTCGATCGCCACGTCCGCCGCGTGCTGACCGACGTGATCGACGAGCGCCGTCCGCTGGCGAACTTCTACCAGCACGAGGCGAGCAAGCCCGCGGCCGAGAACAGCGAGGAGACGATCGAAGCGGAGATCACCGCGATGATGGATCGGCCGCCTGCGCCGTTCGACAGCCACCCGGCCCCGCGGCAGCGCCTGGCGTGGGTCGCCGCGCTGGCCGCGCCGGCGCGCACCGCCACCGACGACGACGAACTCGCGTGGACGCTGTTCGCCGACCGCGACGCGATCGAGCGCCTGATGACCGATCAGGTCTGCGCGAACGTGGCCAAGAACCACGGCGTCACGATCACGCGGGCGGCGTGAGCGCCGCGGCCGCGCGCGCTCAGTAGCCGAACAGCCGCACGCTCTGCGCGCTGCGGATCGCGTGCGTCGGATCCCAGCGCTCGCGGATCGCGAGGAAGCGATCGAGACGCGGCTCCATCCGGCGGAAGTCCGCCGCGCGCGTGAACAGATCCTTCGAGAGATAGATCCGGCCGCCGGCGGCGATCACCATCGCGTTGAGCTCGTCGACGATGCGCTGGGTGTCGGCGGTGATCGCCATGTCGACCGCGACCGAGGTGCCCTCGAGCGGGAACGACAGCACGCCCTGGCCCTCGGGCCCGCAGTCCTTGATCACGCACAGCGGCGACGCGCCGCCGAGCCGGGTGAGCAGCTCCATGAACTCGTGCACCGCCGCGGGCCCGGCGGCGCGCGGCAGGACGCACTGGTACTGCGTGAAGCCGCGCGGCCCGTAGGCGCGGTTCCAGTCGAGGATGCGATCGAGCGGGTAGAAGAACGCGTCGGGGTGCTGGATGTGCGCGCGGTGGCGCTGCAGGTGGCGCCAGTAGTAGAGCGAGTTGAACGCGCTCGCGGTCAGATCGTTGAGCGCCCAGTTGGGCAGATCGAACGGCAGGCGCAGCGGCCACGGGTTGCCGGGGAAGCGCGCGGGCGCCTCGTCGGCGGTCGCCCAGCGCCCGGCCATGAGGATGCCGCGCCCGAGGCGGCGACCGCGGTTCAAGCAATCGATCCAGCCGACGGTCATCGGCCAGCGCAAGGCACCCTCGGCGAGCGCCGCGAGGTAGCCGTCGAGATCGTCGACGCGCGAGGTCTCGGTCCAGATCCACGGCGACGGGATGCGGTGCAGCTGGACCTCCACCTCGAGGATGTGGCCGGTGAGGCCCATGCCGCCGACGGTGGCCCAGAACAGCTCGGGCTCGATCGCCGGGCCGCACGCGAGGACGTCGCCGCTCGCGACGCGCATGCGCAGCGCGGTGACGTGGCCGCCGAAACAGCCGTCGCGGTGGTGGTTCTTGCCGTGAACGTCCGACGCGACCATGCCGCCGAGCGTGACGAACTTGGTGCCGGGCGTGACCGGCGTGAACCAGCCCGCGGGCATCGTGAGCGCGTTCATGTCGGCGAGCGCGAGGCCGGCCTCCGCGCGCAGACGGCCGGTGGTCGCGTCCCAGGCGATCACGCGCGCGGCGCGACACGTGTTCACGATCCGGTCGTCGGCGTGGGCCGGCAGCGACGAGTCGCCGTAGCTGCGACCGAGGCCGCGCAGCAGCGCCGCGCCGCGGCTGTCGGCGGTGAGGTCGGTGGTGGAGATCTCGTGCCCGGCGACGGGCACACGGCCCCAGCCTGCGAGGGTGAGCGCCGCACGGGATCGGGACATCGGGCGCATCGTGGGGCACGCGCGGGTCGCGCGCAAGCGCTGCGCGCCAGGCGGCTTGCGCGCCGCGGATCGACGCGCGACCGTCGCGCCATGGAATCGATCGCGCTGTACCAATCGCCAGGGCGTCCGTGGGGCATGCCCAACCTCAGCCCGTTCTGCAGCAAGCTCGAGACCTACCTGCGGATGGCCGGCGTGCCACACACCGTCGAGCCCGCCGACATCCGCAAGGCGCCCAAGGGCAAGGTCCCGTACGTGAGCATCGACGGCGGCCTCATGGGCGACTCGCAGCTGGTGATGGAGGCGATCGAGCGGCGCCTCGGCGACGCCGCACTCGACCACGGGCTCGACGCGCGCGATCACGCGACCGGCCACGTGATCCGCCGCATGCTCGAGGAGGGCCTGTACTTCGTCAGCATGTACAACCGCTGGATCACGCCCGACGGCTACGCCGTGCTCGCGCCGGTGTTCAAGCAGATCGTGCCGGCGCCGCTGCGGATCCTGATGCCGGTGATCCGCCGCAGCGTGCGCAAGTCGCTGCGCGCCCAGGGCACCGGGCGCCACACCACCGACGAGATCATGGCGATGGGCATCGCCGACGTCGACGCGCTCGCGCTGTTCCTCGGCGACCGGCCGTTCCTGCTCGGCGACAAGCCGCGCACCGTGGACGCGACGGTGTTCGCGTTCGTCACCAGCATCCTGGGCTTCCCGGTGGAGTCGCGGCTGCGCACCCACGCGCTCGGGAAGGCGAACCTGGTCGCGTATCGCGATCGGATCGCGGCGCGCTGGTGGCCGGAGCTCGCGGGGACCTGATCGATCAGGTGGCGCTGCCGCTCGCGCGCAGGGTCGCCTCGGCGGAGACCTTGAATTCGAGGTTGCCGCTCGCCGCCAGGTAGGTCTTCAGTGTCGCGGCCGCGTCGGCGGTCGCGCCAGCGTAGAACTGCGCCATGCCGCGCGCGTAGACCAGCGCGCTCGCGGTCGTCTTCGCCGAGGCAAGGCCGTAGGCCTTGATCGCATCGGCGAACCGGCCGGCGGCCATCGCCTTGTCGCCGATCGCCGCCTGGGCCCTGGCGCTCGCGTCGACCTTCGCGCTGATGCTGACCTTGGTCGCGAGGCTCGCGCTGCCGCCGATCGCGAGCATGAGCGTGCGCGCGTCCTTGGCGTAGGCGCCCCTGGGCTGGGCCGCGAGATAGCCGGCGAGCAGCCCGCGCGCCTCGATGCCGTGGCCGGCCTGGGCCTTGGCCTGCGCCGCCGCGTACAGCGCGATCGCCTGCTGCGACTTCGCGTACGCCGCGAGGTAGCTCTGCGCTGCGTCCTCGAACTTGCCGGCGGCGTACGCGGCATCGGCGGCCTTGGCCTCGACCTTCGCGCTGGCGTTGATCGACGCCGCGACGCTGAGCTTGACGCTGCCGTAGACGCCGGCGCCGACGTCGGCGACCGCGCCGACGGTGCTCTTGACCGCGCCGACCGCGGCGTGGCCGAGCCCGCTGACCATGCCGCCCGCGGCCTTCGCCTTCGCGCCGACCGCGGCCTCGGCCTCGGCCTTGAACGTGAGCGACGCGCTGCCCGACGCGGACAGGTACATGTTGAACATCGCGGTGGCGTCGTCCTTGTGGCCGAGCGCCGCGTGGCACTGCGCCTGCGCATAGATGAAGGCGGTGTCGCGGGTCGCCGCGAAGCCCTCGCCGTAGGCCGCGAGCGCGGCGGCGAAGTTGCCGGCGGCATAGGCCGCGTCGCCGGCGGCGGCGCGCGCGGCGCCCCTGGCGCTGACATCGGCCTTGATCGAGACCTTCACGCTCGCCGAGGCACTGGTGCCCGCGGGTTGCGCGAGGACCGGAGCGGCGAGCGACGAGACGGCGACGAGCGACGCGAACACGAACGAAAGACGAAGCAACATGAAGATTCCCTCCTGTGATCAGCCGACGTCGGGCCGATCGAAGACATTCAGCGTGTCCTCATCCTCGTCGAGTGATGGGCCCGTGGCGCGCGCCTCACCGAGGCCTGACGGAGGCGGGGTCGCCTCACGCACGCCTCCCTGGCGTTCGGCGCGCCCCGCGTCACATCGCGATGCCCCATACTCGACCGGTCCCCGATCGTTGCCGCCATGACCGACGACAGCCACTACCGCGCCTTCGCCGCCGCGTACGCCCGCGGCGTGCTGCGCCAGCCCGCGCTCGACGACGAGGCTGCGATCGCGGCCGCGCTGGCGGCGGGCGTGCGCCTGCACCGGTTCAAGCGGACCGGCGGGCTGGCCCGGGTGCGCCGCGTGATCGGCGCGCTGCGCGGCCTCGCGCCGGCGCGGCTGATCGATGTCGGTAGCGGGCGCGGCGCGTTCCTCTGGCCGATGCTCGACGCGCTGCCCGAGATCGCGGTGACCGCGGTCGATGTCCTGCCCCACCGCGCCGCCGGGCTCGCGGCGGTCGGGCGCGGCGGCATCACCCGCCTCACCGCGGCGCGCATGGACGTGGCCGCGCTCGGGTTCGCCGATCGGTCCGCCGATGTCGTGACGATCCTCGAGGTGCTCGAGCACCTGCCCGACCCGGCGCCGGCGGCGCGCGAGGCGGTGCGGGTCGCGCGCGGCGCGGTGATCGCGAGCGTGCCGTCGCACGCCGACGACAACCCCGAGCACCTGCGACTGTTCGACGGGCCGTCGCTCACCGCGCTGTTCATCGACGCGGGCGCGCGCCGGGTCGCGATCGATCACGTGCTCGGCCACATCGTGGCGATCGCGATGGTGGCGCCATGAGCGACTTCCACAAGTACCCGCGCACGCCGCACCTCGAGGGCTCGCGGCTGCAGCCCGGCGACCAGGATCTCGCGCAGGTGCCGCTCGCGGCGCTGCGCGGGCGGTTCGTCGTCGTCGAGGAGAAGCTCGATGGCGCCAACGCCGGCATCGCGGTCGAGGACGGCGCGGTGCGGCTGCAGAGCCGCGGCCACGTCCTCACCGGCGGCGCGCGCGAGCGCCACTTCAACCTGCTCAAGCAGTGGGCCGGCGCGCACGGCGAGGTGCTCGCGCGGCTGTGCGCCGAGCGCACGATCTTCGGCGAGTGGCTCTACGCCAAGCACACCGTGTTCTACGACCAGCTCCCGCACTACTTCCTCGAGTTCGATGTCCGCGATCCGGACGGCGCGTTCTGGTCGACGGCGCGCCGCCACGCGCTGTTCGCGGGCACGCCGGTGCGCTCGGTGCCGGTGATCTGGCAGGGCGTCGTCGAGGAGCCCGCGGATCTGCCGGCCATGGTCGCGCGCTCGCTGTACAAGAGCCCGCGCTGGCGCGAGCGCCTCGCCGAGGTCGCGATCGCCAGCGGCGTCGATGGCGAGCGCGCCGCGCGCGAGACCGATCCCGCCGACGAGAGCGAGGGCCTGTACCTCAAGGTCGAGGACGGCGGCGTCGTGGTCGAGCGCTACAAGTGGGTGCGCGCCAGCTTCCTGACCTCGGTCGTGGATTCGGGGAGTCACTGGCTGTCGCGGCCGATCGTGCCCAACCAGCTCGCGCCGGGCGTGGACCTGTTCGCGCAGGAGGATGGCGCGAGCGATTCGGTCGATGCGGACAACGCAGTCGACGCGGACGGTGTCCCGTGACCTGGCTCGCGCCGCTGGTGCCGTCCGCGCCGGGCTGGGCGATCGACTGGCCCGCGATCGAGGCCGCGCTCGGCGAGCTCGTCACCGCCGCCGAGCTCGCCGCGACCCCGCAGGACGCGAGCTATCACAGCGAGGGCGACGTCTGGACCCACACCCGCATGGTCGTCGACGCGCTCGTCGCCGACGCGGACTGGCGCGCGTTACCGGTGGCCGAGCGCGGCGTCGTGTTCGCCGCGGCGCTCTTGCATGACGTCGGCAAGCGCGACACCACGCGCCACGAGCCGGATGGGCGGATCTCGTCGCGCGGCCACAGCCGACGCGGCGATCAGCTCGTGCGCACGTGGCTGTGGCGCGCCGGCGCGCCGTTCGCCGAGCGCGAGCAGGTCTGCCGCCTGATCCGCACCCATCAGGTGCCGTTCTTCGGCTTCGGCGCGCCCGACGCCGCGCACCAGGTCGAGCGCCGGTCGCTGGTGATGCGCAACGATCTGCTCACGCTGGTCGCGCTCGCCGACGCGCGCGGCCGGCGCTGCGCCGATCCCGCGGATCGCGAGCGGCTGATCGAGCAGTGCGAGCTCTACCGCGAGCTGTGCCGCGAGCAGGGCGTGCTCGATCGCCCGCGCGCGTTCGCCAGCGATCACACGCGCATGCTCTGGCTCGAGTCCGAGGGTCGGCGCCCCGCCGACCTGCTCGCGCACGACGACACCACCTGCGAGGTGATCGTCATGGCCGGCCTGCCCGCGTGCGGCAAGGACACCTGGCTCGCGCGCAATCATCCATCGCTGCCGGTGGTGTCTCTCGATGCGCTGCGCGAGGTGCTCGACATCGACGCCGCCGAGGATCAGGGCAGCGTCATCGCCGCCGCGCGCGAGCAGGCCCGCGTGTACCTGCGCGCCGGCCAGTCGTTCGCGTGGAACGCCACCAACGTCAGCGACCGCCTGCGGGCCCAGCTGATCGAGCTCATGCGCGCGTACCGGGCGCGCGTGCAGCTCGTCTACTGCGAGGTGCCCGCGGCCGAGCAGGCCCGCCGCAACCGCGCGCGACGCGAGCCCGTGCCCGCGTCGGCGATCGCGAAGATGATCGAGCGCTGGACCGTGCCGTGGCCGGATCTCGCGCATCAGGTCACGTACGCGGTGGAGGAGTAGCGCGGGGCTGGCCTGCGGCTGGCGTGGGCGTGGCGTGCGCTGGGTGGCGCGTCGTGAACGAGCGGGCAGGCGCGAGAAGCGGCCGTGGTACACGACCGAGGTGGAGCCCGTCGACGCCGCCACGTTCGTGTCCGAGCTGGGCCCGGCAGCGCTCGTGCGTGCGACGCGCTCGCGGCTTCCCGTTCTGTCTGACGACGCGGCCACGTTCTTGACCGAGATCGGGCTACCGCGGCACGTGCAGCTCGGCCCGGCCGACCTCCGGTCGGTCCTCTCGTTCGAGCGCCTCGCCGCGCCGCTCGAATGCGCCCGCGACGCCAGCGACCGCCTGCCCGGGATCCGGGCCACCGACTGGGTGATCGGCGAAGAGGTGTGGCGCAACGGCGGCGCGTGGTGGGTGCTGCGCGCGACCAGCGACGAGATCTTGCGCATCGATCTCGAGGCGACGCACTCCGTCGCCCGCGTCGCTGTGTCGCTCGCGGGGCTCGCGACCGTGATGGTCGCGCTCCGACGGTGGTCATGTGGGCGTATCGACCTCGACTCGCTGGCGTCCGTCATGCGCCGCGCCGCGCCGCGGACCGATCCGGACACGATCTGGGCCGCCCTGCTCGAGCTCCTGCCCGATGAGGGGTCCGATGCGTTCCGTGTCCTGACGACCGCCCCGGACCTCTCGCCGCGCTGACGCGAACCGGGCGTGGCGCGGTGCGCGGAGCGAACGGTCAGGTCACCCGCGCCGCGGCCCTGCTGGGACCCGGGGAGCTCGCGCGTCGATGGTCGATGAGCCGCGGCGGGATCCAGCGTCGCGCGCCGGCGGACTGATCGGCCCGGGCCGCTGGTGCGGCGCGATCGGCCCGTGGCGCCGCCAGCCGTGCGTGAGGTGCCAGGTCGTCGGCATCACGACCGGCACGAACTCGAGATGGCTGCGTCGAGGATCGTTCGCCCAGCCATCGAACGCGCGCGCCGAGGCGAACGGATCGAACGCGAGGTTGTGCGCGGTGATGTCCTCTCGGTGGCGCCGCCAGTTGTTCAGGACATAGGCCAGGGCGTTGCGGGTCTCGCGCAGCGTGGCCAGCGGTCGCGGGTGA
>JAIOQA010000529.1 GCA_021413675.1 Deltaproteobacteria bacterium
GACGCGGCGGAGCGCGAGGCCGAGCGGTTCGCCACCGCGTTCGCGGTCGGTGCGCCCACGCCCGGGCTCGTCACCGCCGGCCTGCAGCCCGCGGCGGCGATCCACCGCTACGGCCTGGGCGAGCACCACGACATCCCGACCAAGTACCTGCTCGAGCTGCAGGAGTTCCTCGGCACGCCCGAGGGCCTGGCGTGGGCGCAGAAGAACCACGTCGACGCCGCGGATGTGGCCGCGCGGATGAAGACCGACCCGGCCGCGCTGGGCAAGAAGCTGCACGGCACCTTCGTCAACAAGGCCAAGGAGCCGGGCGCCAAGGATCAGCCGACCGAGTTCGACTACGGCGATCCGACCGCGATGATGGGCGACCTGTTCGGCACGTGGAAGAAGGTCCGCGGCGTGTCGCAGGACGACCACGACGCGCTCATGAAGGACGGCTCCACCGCCGAGGTCCAGAAGCTCACCAAGGGCGAGTACCTGCGCCTCGCGATGAACAACGCGAACCACTACGCCGGCCTCAACAAGCAGCAGTGGCGCGCGATGCACGAGGTCGCGATCCAGGCGGCGCGCGCGGCGACCACCGCCGAGCAGCGCGAGGAGGCCGAGTTCATCGAGGCCTCGGGCGCGCACTTCCTCACCGACGCGTTCGCGTCCGGCCACCAGTTCGAGAAGCAGGTGCTCCTCGCCGACATCCTCGGCGATCTGGCGGCGCGGCCGTTCGAGACCACGAACCCCGAGCTCGGGACCGTGGTCGCGTCGTTCGGCACGACCAACCTCGCGCAGATGATCTTGAAGCTGATCCACGACCGCATGAACGCCGAGGGCTTCGACGTCGAGAACGATCGCGGCATGACGTGGAAGACCTTCGGCGACGGCCACCTCGCGCAGTCGCCCGAGACCCAGCACGTGGTCGCGCTCGCCGTGTTCGAGTCGCGGCAGCAGGTCATCGCCGCGGAGAAGCGCGCGGTCGCGCCGGGCGAGATCGACGAGATCGCGAAGTACATGCCGAACGCGAAGTCGATGAAGGCGGCGGAGGCGCAGGCCCGGCGCTACATCCCCGAGGCGCGCAGCCAGGTCGAGGGGCTGATCTGGCGCGAGCGGGCGTCGGCGCCCGGCGAGATCGGCGATCGCATGCCCGGCGGCGCGGCCGGGAAGCTCTTCGGCAAGGGCGTCGGCAAGATCCTCGAGAAGCGCATCGACTCGATCGCCGATCCCGGCTGGGAGAAGCAGGTGCTCGACGATCGCGCGGCGAAGGACGCGATCGGCCAGCGCGACGCGCCGACCTTCGACGGCGGCTTCACGCTGAAGCGGTTCTGATGCGCGCCCACGCCCCGGCCCTCGCGCTCCTCGCCGCCGCGTGCTGCGGCCGCGCCGCGTCCCCGCCGCCGCCGATCGGCCCCGCGGCGCCCGCGCCCGACGCCGCCGCGATCGCGCAGCTGCTGCTGTCGCCCGCCGGCGCGTGCGGCGTGTTCGCCGACGGCGCGGCGCGCTGCTGGGGCGAGTGGGGCGGCGATCTGATCCGCGTGGCGGCGCCCGCGACCGGGCTGGCCGACGTCGCCGAGCTCCGCGCCGGCCATGACGTGCTCGCCGATCCGCAGCGGTTCTTCGATCATCTCTGCGCGCGCGACACGCACGGCGCGGTGCGGTGCTGGGGCAACGATCGCCAGGGCCAGCTCGGCGCGCCGGCGGTGCGCCTCGACGATGGCTCGATGACGCCGGAGCGGGTCGACGGGCTGGCCGACGCGCAGCAGCTCGCGCTCGGCGAGCGCCACGCGTGCGCGCGCACCGGCGCGGGCGAGGTGTGGTGCTGGGGCCAGAACCACTACGGCCAGGCCGGCGCGGGATCGGGCACCGAGCTGGTGCGGCGCGCGACCCGGGTCGCGGGCGTCGATGGTGCGCTCGAGGTGATCGCCACGCACGAGAGCACCTGCGCGCGGACCGCGCGCGCGGTGCTGTGCTGGGGCCAGAATCAGAACGGCCAGGCCGATCCGGACGATCCGGCGACGGTGGTGCGCTGGACGCCCGGCGAGGTCGCGGCCGGGCAAGGCGCGGTCGAACTCGCCGCCGGGGACGGCGCCGTGTGCGCGCGCGACGCCGCCGGGGGCGTGCGCTGCTGGGGCTTCGTGCGCGATCTGCTGGGCGAGGCGTTCGCCGCGCGTGCCGAGGGGCCGGTCGCCGATCTCCCGCCGGCGACCGCGATCGCGGTCGGCGATTCGCACGCGTGCGCGGTGGTCGAGGGCGGCGCGGTGTGGTGCTGGGGACAGGACGCGCTCGGCCAGCTGGGCGATGGCGTGCGACGCGGCGGCTGGTCGGCGCCCGCGGTGGTCCGGCTGCCTGCGGAAGCCGAGCGCATCGTCGCTGCGGGCGATGACACCTGCGCGCGGCTGGTCGATCGGCGCTGGATCTGCTGGGGCGCGAACCTGCACGGCCAGCTCGCCGCGCATGGCTCGCCGCTGGCGCCGACCGTGCTCGATCTCGGCGCGGTCGATCTCGCGGCGCAGTAGCGGGCGCGTGGCATGCTCGCGCGCATGTCCGCGCGCCCCCGCTGCTCGGTGTTCATCGCGACCTCTCTGGACGGCTTCATCGCCCGCGCCGACGGCGGACTCGACTGGCTGGCGCTGGTCGAGGCACCGGGTGAGGACTACGGCTACGGCGCGTTCGTCAGCTCGGTCGACGCGCTCGTGATGGGCCACAACACCTACGCCACCGCGCTCGCGTTCGATGCCTGGCCGTACGGTGGCAAGCGCGTGATCGTGCTCAGCCGCGACGCGACGCCGTCGCGCCACGGCGAGGAGCACACCGCGGAGGCGCCCGTCGCGCTGTGCGCGCGGCTCGCGGCCGAGGGCGTCGAGCATGTCTACGTCGACGGCGGCGCGACCATCCGGCGGTTCCTCGACGCGGGGCTGATCGACGACCTCACGATCTCGCTGGTGCCGATCGTGCTCGGGACCGGCATCCCGCTGTTCGGCGGGATCGGCGAGCATCGCCTGACGCTCATCGAGACCCGCGGGTTCCCGAGCGGGCTGGTCCAGGTGCGCTACCGGACGCGGGCGGCGTAGCAGTCGGGCGATCGCGCGCACCTCCGCCGGCAATCCTCGGGAAGGTCGCGCGGCGCGCCCGCGATCGGCGCGCGCGGGGCCACACTCGGCGCATGCCTCGCCTCGCCTTCGCGCTCTGCGCCGCGCTCGTCGCCGCCTGCGGTGACGCCGCCACCTCCGCCGACGCGGGCATCGATCCGCGCTGCGCGGCGTGCGGCGCCGACGAGATCTGCGTGCAGGTGCTGGACGGCACGTGCACGTCGCTGGGGCCGTCGTGCGTGCCCAGGGTCGCGGGTTGCGAGGCCGACACGTGCTCGGCGGCGTGCGACCAGGCGTACTGCACGGGCGTGGCGTCGTCGACGTGTCAGGCCGCGCCGTGCACGACCGATCTGGTCGGTGCCTATCATTGCTACGGCCCCTGATCGGCGGCCCCGGCGAACGCGCGTGACGAACGCCACGCGTCCCTGCGACAATCGTGAGGTGCGTCCGCGCGATCGTGTGCTGGTGACCCGAGCGACCCCGCGGTCGCGCGAGGCCGGCCCATGAGCGAGCCCGACGAGACCGCAGGCGCCGAGGAGACCGACACCCGCGACGCCCAGACCGACGCGGTCGATCCCGGCTCGACCGCGTCGCGGACCCAGGCCGCGGGTGGGCGCAAGGCGGGCGAGCGGCCCGCGCGCGGCGCGCGACCCGGCAAGGCCATGGGGCCGGGCGGGATGATCGGCCGCTACCTCCTGCTCGAGCCGCTGGGCAAGGGCGGCATGGGGCTGGTCTACAAGGCCTACGATCCGCACCTCGATCGCAAGCTCGCGATCAAGCTGCTGCGCGATCACCAGCGCCAGGACGCGCACCGCCGCGATCGCCTCCTGCGCGAGGCCCAGGCGCTCGCGCAGCTCTCGCACCCCAACGTGATCGCGGTGCACGACGTCGGCGTCCACGAGGGCACGGTGTTCATGGCGATGGAGCTGGTCGACGGCGAGACGCTGCGCGCCTGGCTGGCCAGCGCGCCGCGCTCGCCCGCCGAGATCCTGCGCGTGATGATCGCCGTCGGCGTGGGCCTCGCGGCGGCGCACCGCGCCGGCCTCATCCATCGCGACATCAAGCCCAGCAACATCATGGTGGGCGCCGACGGCCGGGTCCGCGTCCTCGATTTCGGGCTCGCGCGCCACGGCGACGAGACGCCGCTCGGCCCGGCGCCGGGACCGGAGACCACGCCGCCGGCGGACGACCCGGCGCTCGCCGACACGCCGGGCGACTCGGTGCGCTCGCTGCGCCTGCTCGAGTCGCCGCTCACCGAGCTCGGGCAGGTCGTGGGCACGCCGCGCTACATGGCGCCCGAGCAGCACGCCGGCGATGCGGTCGATGCGCGCGCCGATCAGTTCTCGTTCTGCGTCTGCCTGTACGAGGCGCTGTGCGGCGGGCTGCCCTACACCGCGACCCACGCCGCCGAGCGGCGCGCGCAGATCGCGAGCGGCGCGCGCGCCCAGGCGGCCCGCGAGGCGGCGCTGCGGCCGCGGCTGCGCGACGCGATCGTCCGCGGCCTGGCGGTGCGGCCCGAGGATCGCTGGCCGAGCATGGAGGCGCTGCTCGACGAGCTGCGCCGCGAGCCGCAGGCGCGGCGCGCGCGGCTGGTGATCGCGATCGCCGCGACCGTCGGGGCCGGCGCGATCGCCGCGATCGCGCTGTGGCCCGCCGCGCCCGCACCGCCGCCGGTGTGCGGCGATGCGGCGGCGCGGGTCGCCGATGTCTGGTCGCCCGCGCGGCGGCCGCAGCTGGCCGCGGCGTTCG
>JAIOQA010000530.1 GCA_021413675.1 Deltaproteobacteria bacterium
CAACCTGCTCCTCGGCCTGATCGACACCCATCAACCCCAGTACGGACTCATCCGTCCCAAGCCGGACCTCCGGCGCGAACGTTCCACCCGAGTGTCAGCGATGTCTCCGGTCTGACTGTCAGCGATGTCTCCGCTTGCACACTACAGTCCATCCGAAAGCTGCTTCGATGAGGGGACAGACTGAGAGAGGGGGGCGCGCTCGGATCCCTACGCGGCGCGAATCTCGCGCCTGTACGCACCCTCCATCGCCTCGAAGCTCGATCGCAAGCGCTCGCTCAAGAGCAGCGCCCGTACCGTCAGGCAACCAGACAGGCCGCTCGGTCGGGAGGTGTTTGCGGACCTGCCCCGAAGACTCTCGCCGGGATGGAGTCACCGTCGCTGGCACCCACGCCGAGCGCGCGCCACGCCGCCGCCGTGCGGTCGCATGCCGCGGTCTTGGGCCCCGTCTCCGGCGCGTGGACCGGCGCGTGCTCCGCGGTGCTCCAACGCGCTCGGCTCGAGCCACGCGATCTCACGCCTGCACGCGCGTGCTCGACAGCGTCAGTGCGGCATCGAAGCGCCCCGCTCGACCTGGGCGCGCTGAGCGTTCTCGCTACGAGACGCGACCGCGGACCCGCCGGACGCCCGCGCACTATCGTCTCCACGTCGATGCCCGCGCCTCGCTCGCGTCGCTAGAACACGGCCGAGATGCCGGCTGGACCCCGATCCCGGTCTGGAACGGCGACCGCATCGAGATCCACGCCTCCGGACAGATCTGCCCGTCGCGGCCGACGCCGTGCTTCTCGGCAGACGGCGCCGATCCAGACCTCTGGCGCTCGTACAACTATCCCGAGTTCGCCGATGCCCGACATGCCGCCTTGGTCGGCTTTCTTCCCGAGCAACCCGTCGTGGTCGGCACGGGTACATCGATCGTCGCCGAGCAAGCCGGCCTGCTGCTGCTGTTCGCGAACGACCGTGACGAAGGCAACAACGCCGGTGGCTTCGACGTCGACGTGACCGTCACGCCGGGGCCCTGACCCGCGCCGCGGAGCCTCGGCCGCGCATGCTAGCGTCGCGCGATGCGAACGATGCTCCTCGGGCTCGCGGCGCTGACCGCATGCGGACACGCCAGCGGGCGATCGCCGCTCGAAGGCGCACCGCCCGCGCCGGACCAGGCGCCCGCGCCGCACCGCGCGCCGGCGGGCCCCGCCGCGCGCATCCTCGACCGACCGTCGGCCCACGTCGCGGCGATCGGGACGAGCGTCTTCGTCGATGGCAGCGGGCCACTCCTGATCTCGCGCGATCGCGGCGCGACGTTCGCGCCGTGGGCGGCCGACCCGGCGCTGTGCGTGCGCGACTTCGTTGCGGCGCGCGGCGGCGGCACGCTGTACGCCATCGCGGTGATCTGCTCCGAGACGGACGTGCAGACGAACCCCGACCATCTCTTCCGCTCGACCGACGATGGCGCGACCTGGGCCGATCTCGGGACGACGGGCGCGATGCTGCGCGGCGTCGATGCCCGCGATCCACGCGCGCTGTACGCCGACGGGGTCTGCGCCAGCGCCGGCCCGTGCCGGAGCGACGATGGCGGGGCGACGTGGCACGCGCTGACGGTGCCGGCGGCGTCGCCGAAGTACGCCTCGCTGCAGGGCTCGCTGTTCGTCGCCGACGATGGCCTCTACTACGCGCCGCCGCGCGACACCGGCTACGAGCTGTTCCGCAGCCGCGACCGCGGCGCGAGCTGGCAGGTCGCGTTGCGCGATCCGACGCGCGGCTCGGTCGCGGTCGGCGCGGTCCTCGACGACGGCACCGTGCTCGGCCAGAACCTCGATGGCTGCGCGTTCGAGCGCTCGGTGAGCGGCGGCGGGTTCACCCATGCGCTCGAACCGGTCGAGTGCGAGCCGGGCATGTACGTCGGCGGCCGCGGCGCGGTCGCGTGCGCGGTCCTCGGTGACGATCGGATCGTCACCAGCAACGATCACGGCGCGACCTGGCACGACGTCGCGATGCCACCGCGCGGCGACGCGCTCCGCTACACCTGCGTCGTCGACGGCGACCGCGTGCTGGTGGCGGCCGGCGACGGGCTCTACGCCGCCCCCGCCCCCTGGTGATGCGCCGCGCGCCGTGTAAGCCCGCGCCGCCGGCGCCGTTCTCCACCCGGATGCGGCGCGCGGCGATCGTGATCATGGTGCTCGCGATCGCCGTGCCCGCGTTCGCCGACGAGCACGGCTACGTCGGCGAGGACGATCCATGGGTCGTCGCCGCGGGCGCCGCGCTGCGCCGGCGCGCGGCCGACAACGGCGATGGCGTCACGTCCGCGGGCGCAACGCTGCGGATCGGGCGGGCGGTGAGCACCTCGATCGAGCTGCGCGGCGGCGTCGAGGCCAGCGTCGGCACGACCGGCGCGCTGACCGTCTCGGCGGGGGTCGCGGTGATGCCGCTGTCGCTCGGGCGCCTCTCGCTCGGCATCGAGGCCGAGCTCGGCGCGTTCACGCGCTGGGACGAGACCGCCACCGGCGCGCTCGCGCGCGTCGGACCGCTGATCACCTGGCGACCGTTCGCGATGGCGACGCCGCCGACCTGCCCGACCTGTTCCCCGCGCAACGTGCACGTGCCCGTGCAGCTCGAGCTCGTGCCGATCGACGTCGACCTCGTGCGCGGCGACGGCGTGCGGCTCGGCGTCGCGCTGCGGATCGCGCGCCGGTACTGAGCCGTTCAGGCCGTCACCGGCACCGGCGCGCGGCTGCCGAGGCGATCGGCGATCGCGCTGTCGACGGCGAACCGGCCACCGCCCCAGATCAAGATCGGCACGCTCAGCGCCAGCGCCAGCAGGTGGTACTCGAAGCCCTCGCCGGCCTGGGCGCCGAACCAGTTCATGAAGAAGCCGTTGGAGAGGTGCGTCGTGGCGATCGCGCCCAGCATCGTCGCGGTGATCCCGAACGCCGCGAGCCGCGTGCCCAGGCCGAGGATCAGCGCCAGCGCGCCGAACGACTCGCCGAGGATGACGAGCAGCGCGAGCGGCGCCGGCAGGTGCATCGAGTCGGTGAAGTACGCCATCGTGCCGTCGAACCCGTAGCCGCCGAACCAGCCCAGCAGCTTCTGCGCGCCGTGGGGCAAGACGACCGCGCCCAGCGCGGCGCGCTGGATGGCCAGGGATGTACTCGAGCGATCGGTCGCCAGGAATGCCTTCAACATCGTCGTTCTCCTTGCTCGCGAGCGCGTCGGCCCGCCGATGGCTTCGTTGTACGCACCCGCGGCACGCGGCAGTAGCCAGGTCGGCGAGCACGCACTGTTCTCTCCAGGAGAACAACCAATCGCGACCCGCGCTATCCTCGCGCCATGGCCTTCGACCTCGACCACGTCGCCGACCTCGCGCTGTTCGCGCGCGTCGTCGAGCAACGCTCGTTCTCGGCCGCCGCGCGCCAGTCGGGCATCGCCAAGTCCGCGGTCAGCCGCCGCATCCGGCTGCTCGAGCGCCGGGTCGGCGTGCAGCTGCTGCGGCGCACGACCCGCTCCGTGCAGGTCACCGCCGAGGGCGCGCGGCTCTACGCCCACGGCGCGCAGATCGTGGCCAGCGCCCGCGCCGCCGCCGACGAACTCGCCGGCGCGTCGACCGCGCTGCGCGGCCGCATCCGCATCAACGCGCCCGTGACCTTCGCGCAGATGTACCTCACCGCGGCGCTCGCCGCCTTCCAGCGCGACCACCCCGAGGTCGAGCTCGAGCTGGTCACGGACGACCGCATGGTCGACATCGTCGCCGACGGCTTCGACCTCGTCGTGCGCGTCGGCCGCCTCGCCGACGCGTCGTTCGTCGCGCGCCGGCTCGCGGTCGATCGCCTGGTCGTCGTGGGATCACCGGCCTACCTGACGCGCCACGGGCGCCCGACCCGCGTCGCCGAGCTCGTGCACCACAACTGCCTGCACTACCTGCTCGTGCCGCTGTCGGCGCAGTGGCGGTTCGGGCGCGAGCGCGGCCCCGCCCCGGGCAAGAGCACCTTCGCCGCCAACGACGGCACCGTGCTGCGCGAGGCCGCGATCGGCGGGCTCGGCCTCGCCGTCTTGCCCTACTTCATGGCCGCGCCCGATCTGCGCGCGGGCCGGCTCGAGCTGGTGCTCGAGGGCAGCCGCCGCGCCGAGATCGGCATCTACGCCGTGGTCGCCGCGACCCGCGGCCTGCCCGCCCGCATCCGCACGCTCGTCGATGCGCTGGTCGCCTGGTTTGCGCGCCCCGACTGGACCGCGACGACGCGCGCGCTCCCATGAGCGCTCACCCGCGCGCGGCGAGCCGGTATACCCGCTCGGCATTCCCGGCGAGGAACTGCGCGCGGGTCTCGTCATCGAGCCCGAGCGCGTCGAGACCCGCGAGCGCCTGCCCCGGCATGATCATCGGGTAGTTGCTGCCGAACAGCACCTTGGTCCGGCCGTGACCGCGCAGGTACTCGACCAGCGCCGGCGGGTAGCGCTTCGCGGTATAGGCCGACGTGTCGATGTAGACCCGCTCGTGCTTGGTCGCGACCGCGATCGCCTCGTCGGTCCACGGGTAGCCGATGTGGCCGCCGACGATCGTCAGCTCCGGGAAGTCGATCGCGACCTGATCGAGATAGATCGGCCGCCCGACCTCCGACGGCATGAGCGGACCGGTATGTCCGATCTGCGTACAGAACGGCACGCCGACCTCGCAGCACGCCGCGTACACCGGATAGAAGCGCCGATCGGTGGGCGGCACCTCCCACAGCCAGGGCAGCACGCGGATCCCGACGAAGCCGAGCTGCTCGACGCAGCGGCGGACCTCGCGCATCGCGGCCATCGGGCGGCGCAGATCGACGGAGCCGACGCCGATCAGGCGATCGGGGGCCTGCGCGACGAAGCCGGCGACCTCGTCGTTCGAGATCATTGCGCCGAGCGGCCCGACCCACGCGCTGATCAGCGCGCGATCGACGCGGGCCTGGTCCATCGCCGCGATCGTGAACGGCACCGGGATCTCGGTCGTCGGCGTCGGGACCTTGGTCCAGCGCTTGAGCGAGTCGAACATCGGATCCTGGATGTGGCGCAAGGTCGGGTGCTGCGCCCACGCGTCGATGATCATCGGTGGCCTCCGGGAAGCGACAGTACCGCTGCGACCGCCGCGACGCCTCGCCACGCGGGCCATCATGCGTAATGGTCTCCCCTGCCATGCGTCGTCACGTCATGCCCCGACTGCTCGGCGCCACCGCGGCGCTCGCCCTCCCGGCCCTCGTCGCGTGCGGTGACAACCTGGCCACGGTGCCCGCGGATGCCGCGGCGCCGCCCGACGCTGGCGCGTGCAACGCCGGCCCCGCCGATCGCCAGTGGAACGCGGGCGGCGACAACCAGGCCGCGATCGCGGTCGGCGCGCGTGGCGAGATCTATCAGTACGGCTTCGATCACGGCGCGATCGGCGCCGACAACATCGATCCAGCCGGCGACGCCACCGGCTACGTCGAGCGGCTCGCGGGCCCGGGCTGGCCGGCGTGGCGCTACGAGCTGGCGACCAGCGACACCGACGTGATCGACGCGCTCGAGGTCCTGCCCGATGGGCACCTGCGAATCGCGGGGCGATCGCGGGTCGCGCGCCCCGACGGGCGCCCCGAGTTCGAGCTGGTGCTCGCCGAGCTCGACGCCGACGGCCGCGAGGTCTGGCGCACGCGCCTCGGGCTGCCGCCGTCGGAGCGCCCGCGACAGCTGGCCTCCGACGGCGATCATCACGTCGTCGCGGGCTATCACGACACGTACACGCCGACGAACTTCGTCGTGAGCTGGGAGGACCCGTTCCTGGTCGCGTGGTCGGGTGCGGGCGCGCCATCCAGTCCCACGTTCGAGACGTTCGACACCCCATCCACGGACTTCGCCGATGGCGTCGCGATCGACGCCGCGCGCGACGAGATCTTGCTCGCCAGCACCGCCACCGTGAACCCCAAGGGCGGGATCATCACCCGCTACTCGCTCGCCGGCGTGAAGCGCGACGCGATCGTGATCGCGCCCGGCTTCGGCGCGACCGCCGCGGCCGTGCGCCGCCTGCCCGACGGCGATGTGCTGATCGCGGGCAGCACGATCGCGCCGCTCGGCGACACCCCGGCCGGCGGCCAGGACGTCTACGTCGCGCGCTACGACGCCGGGCTCGCCACGCGGCGCTGGGTGCGGCAGCTCGGCACCGACGACGGCGACTTCCTGATCGACCTGACGGTCGCCGCCGACGGCAGCATCTGGGGCGTGGCCGAGGCGCTCGGCGCGCTCGACCCGGCGACGCCGAATCGCGGCGCATCGGATCTGCTGGTGTTCGGGCTCGAGCCCGACGGCGCGGTGCGCGCGATCACCGCGCGCGGCTCGGGTGGCGACGATCGGCCGACGCGGATCGCGGTCGACGCGTGCGGCGGCGTGCTGGTCGCGGGCACCACCAATGGCGATCTGATCGGCGGCACGCCGGGGGCGCGCGCCCGCTGGGATGCGTTCGTGGTGCGGTTCGCGCCCGGCGCGTGAACGCTCACTGCACGACGAGCACGCCGTGCACCATGTCCATGCCGCACGCGTAGCGCAGCTCGCCCGCCTTCGCGAAGGTCGCCGCGATCTCGACGGTCTGATCGAGCGGCAGGTCCTTCGTGACCTTGGTGCCATCGCCCATGTCGATCACCACCGACTTGGCGCAGGTCGCCTCGGTCTTGCGCGTGAACGCGAGCACCATCGGCTGGCCGCGCTTGATCACGATGCGCGCAGGCTCGAACCCGCGCGGCGTGACGATGATCTCCACGCGCGTCGACGCCGGGCGCGCCGGCGGTGCGGGCACCGGCATCGGCGGCGGCGGCGGTGGCGGGATGGGCGCGGGCTTTGCTGGCGCGGGCTTCGTCGGGACCGGCCGGGCCGGCGTCGGCTTGCGCGGCTTCGCCGCCACCGCGGTGGCGCCGACCACGACCAGCGTGAGCGACCAGAGCACGAGGCGCATCGACATCGTGCTCGGGGTCTACCACCGGATCGCGGTCGCGACGCGCCGGTCTGGCCTCACGAGGCCGCGGCAGAAGCGCGCACCTCGCGCGGGCGCCGGATCGCCACCGCGGCGATCGCCGCGGCCGCGAACGCGATCGTCGACGCGCCGATGAACGCCGCCGAGAAGCCGCCCTGCGCCGCCGCGATCGGCGCGGCCCCGGCCGCCGCCAGCGACGACGCGCGCGCGCCCGCGACCGCGACCATCGCCGCCAGCCCGATCGCCGAGCCGACCTGGTAGCTGGTGTTGACCAGGCCCGAGGCCAGCCCGCCGTCCTCCGGGCGCGCGCCCGCGGTCGCGGTGATCATCGCCGGGATGTACGCGAGTGACATGCCGAGCGCGCCGAACAGGGACGGCACGAGGACATCGGCCGCGAAGCCGCCAGCGACCGGCATGCGCGCGAACCCGACCAGCGCGAGGCCGAGCAGCGCGAGCCCCGCGATCAGCGCGGCGCGCGGCCCGATGCGCCCGACCACGCGCTCGGTCGCGGCGATCATCAGCACCATGATCGTGAGCGTCATCGGCACCAGCGCCAGGCCGCTCGCGAACGCGCCGTCGCCGAGGATCTCCTGCAGGTACATGTTGAGGAAGAACCAGGCCGGGATCCACGCCGCGCCGAGCAGCGCCATCAGCAGGTTGCCGACCGCCAGGTTGGGTGCGCGGAAGATCGCGAGCGCGATCAGCGGCTCGCGCCGCACCCCCTGGATCGCGACGAAGCCGATGAACAGCGCCGCGGCGAGCCCGAGCTCGAGCGCGGTCGCGACGCCGCTCGCGCCGGGCGCGTTGGCGGTGACGATCGCGTAGACCGCGAGCGCGAGCGCGGCGGTCACCGCGAGCGCGCCCAGGACATCGACCGAGCCCGGGCGACGCGCGCCGCGCGGTAGCCACGCCGGCGTCGCGATCAGCACGAGCGCGCCGACCGGCACGTTGATCAGGAACGTCCAGCGCCAGCTCAGCCACTCGGTGATCACGCCGCCGAGGAACACGCCGGCGGTGCCGCCGGCGGCCGCAGCCGCGCCCCAGAAGCCGAGCGCGGTGCGCAGCTCGGTCGGCCGACCGCCGAACAGGCCCATCACCATCGCCAGCGCCGCGGGCGCGATCAGCGCGGCGCCGGCGCCCTGCGCGGCGCGCGCCGCGAGCAGCACGCCGGGGCTGTCGGCGAGCCCGGCGACCAGCGACGCGCCGGTCAGGATCGCGAAGCCGAGGCCGAACAGCCGCCGCGGCCCGAACAGATCGGCGAGGCGTCCGCCGAGCAGGAGCGCGCCGCCGAACGCGACGACGTAGGCGTTGAAGATCCATTGCAGCCCGGCGGCGTCGAAGCCGAGGGCGCGGCCGAGCGCCGGCAACGCGACGCCGACGATCGAGGTGTCGAGGATGACGATGAACTGCGCGCTGCACAGCAAGGCGAGCGCGAGCCAGCGCCGGGGATCGGGAGGCGAGATCGTGGTCACGGTGAGCTCCTGTTCGAGGGTGTGACCGCACGACGCACGCCTGGCGGCGGCATTACAGGGCCATCGATCGCGCCTTGACATATTTCGTTCGACGAACTATCTATTTCGACATGGCCGATGCTCACCTGCTCCGCGCCCTCGCCCGCTGGCTCCTGCCCGCGGTCGCGCGCCTCGATCGCCTGGCCTCGCGCGCGCTCGAGGAGGGGCTCGCCGCCCACGGCATCACGCTGCCGCAGTTCCGCATCGTCGGCGCGCTGCTCGGCGAGACCACCGGGCTCACCCAGCGCGAGCTCGCGGCGCGCATCCGCGTCGAGGCGCCCACGCTCTCGGTCGCGGTCGCCAAGCTCGAGGCAGCCGGCGTCGTCGAGCGCGCCGCCGATCCGACCGACGGCCGGGCCTGGCGCGTGCGCCTGGCCAGCAAGGGCGATCGCATCGCGCCCGTCATCGAGACGCTGCGCACCCTCGAGCAGCGCGCCACCGCCGGGATCTCCGCCGAGGACCTCGTCGCCACCCGCCGGGTCCTCGATCGCGTCGTCCACAACCTGGAGTCGTCATGATCCGCACCGCCGTCGTCGCCCTCCTCCTCACCTCCTGCGCCCACCCGTTGCCCCCGATGCCGACCGCCGCCGCGCCGCCGCCGGTCGCCGATGCCACGCTGGTCTGGGTCGGCCGCGGCGATGCCTACCGCTGGCGCGCCGGCACCTGGCAGCGCGACGCCGGCTACGACTACGAGTTCAGCGTCGTGCAGCGCCGCTATCGCGATCACTGGGAGTCGATCAAGTCGCTGCACCGCCGCCACCCCGACTACGACGGTCGCGGCGGGCCGCGCGATCAGAGCATGTTCTTCCGCATGGACCTCGCGCCCGAGGGCGCCGGCGTCGCGCTCGCGATCGCGTCCAACCTCGGCCGCGGCCAGGGCCACACCGATCGCGAGTTCCGCGACACCGAGCTCGAGCTCGCCGCCAGCCAGCGCGGCCGGTTCGTGCCGTTCGATCGGTTCCACCTGGTCCAGCACTACCGGTACGAGCAGGGCACCCTCGACGAGACCGTGACGCTCTCCGACGGCGCCGCGCCTTTCATGAAGAACGAGGAGCACGCCGCGCTGTTCGCCGCGGAGACGTTCGCGGCGCCGCCAACGACCTTCCAGCCGTGATCACGAGTGGCAGGTTCTGATCGCGGCTTTACACCGGACGCACCGGCGTGGCAGGCTCGACTGCGAAGGCTTAGTTCAGGCTTCCTTCTCCGGGGTAACTCCCGATCTGACCAGCCTGGGCGGTTTCCTTCGCGATGCTCGATCGGCGGTGTCCCCGCCGGTCGAGGACCGTCGCGTCTGCTCGTCGCCACGGAGCCGCCATGACCACCCTCGCCGCCACCCGCGCGATCCTGCTCCGCCGCCAGGGCCTGCTCTTCCTCGAGCCAGGCGCCGGCGCGATCGCCGATGACGATCTGCGCCACCTCGACATCGAGCTCGCCGCCCACGGGTTCGCGGCCTCGACCCGACTGCGCGGCGTGATCGCGACGCTCGACCCGGTGGCCTTCGCGGCGCTGTCGCCCGAGGTCGCCGATGCGCTGTTCGGCCACGGCGCGCGCGCGAAGCACCTGGTGACCTTCCGCGCGTTCCCCGCGGGCGTCGCGACCGACACCCGCGCGCTCTGGATCCAGCGCGTGCTCGTCCACTTCTGCCAGGCCGAGGATCAGCCGTGCCTGTTCTGCCGCCAGCGCGGCACGACCCACGTGCTCACGCCATGCCTGCACGTGATCTGCGATCGCTGCTTCGACGGCGCGAACTACCGCACCTGTCCGGTGTGCACGCGCACGGTCGATGCATCGCCGTTCTTCCAGCCCGATCCGCCGGAGCGGACGCGCCAGCCGGTCGAGCGCGTGCGCTTCCGGTTGCTCGATCTCGGCGAGGATCTGATCGCGGCGGCGCGCACCGCGTTCCTCGGCTTCTGTGCGCGCACGCAGGCGATGTCGCCGACCGACCGCGATGACTTCGTAGCACTGATCGGCGACCTCGGCGCCGCGATCCTCCCGTGGATCCCCGAGCGCGTCCCGGTGAAGGAGAACCTGGCGCTGCTGCTCGGCACGCTGTTCCAGCGCCTCGAGGTCGCGCAGGTCATGCCGATCGCGCGCCGCATGCTCGCGACCGCGACTGACATCCTGCGGTTCATCGCGGCGATCTCGGGCGCCGACGTCTCGCTGCAGGCGACCGCGGTGATGTCTCCGGCGGGCGCGCCCGCGACCTGGTCGCGCTGGTCGAAGAAGGTCGCGAAGACGCTGCCGGGCCAGGTCGCCCAGAACGCGCGCTGGAACCGGCCCGCGTACGTGGCGATCAAGGCGAAGCGCTTCCGCGTCGCGCGGCTGCGCCGGCCGCTGCGCCGCGCGCTCCTCGAGCTGCTCGACGCGCTGCCGCCCGACACGCTCGCCGAGGACATGCTGCGCCACCGCTCGCTGTGGATCTGGGTCGGCGAACTGCTCCACCCGCACGACTACGCCAGCCGCTATCCCAACGCGGCGCGCGGCTTCGCGATCGTGCGCGGCGGCGCGGCGGGCGAGGCCCCGCCGCCGTTCACGCCGTACTACGCGCGCCTCGACGCCGCCGTCCGCCGCGCGGACAGCGCCGCGATGATCGCGATCCTGCGCGAGCGCGCCGGCGAGCTCGGTCGCCGCTTCGATCACGCGCTGCGGATCGCGGGCCGCGCTCCCGCGGCGGTCGCGCGCACCACGGAGGCGCTCGTCGCCGCCGCGCCTGCGCTGTCGATGCCGGTGCTCCTGACCCTGTACACCCACCTGCCGACCCGCGTGCGACCGCTGCCGGTGCGCATGTACTGGCCCAAGGGCCAGCTCGCGCTCGGCGCGTCGGGGCCCGACGAGCGCCCGCCGCTGCGCGCCGACGCGGTCGTGCCGGCGGTGCGCGCGATCGAGGCCGAGCTGCTGCGCCGGTTCGCGCGCAAGCCCGCGGTCGCCGACGCGCTCGTCGACGCGGCGCTGGCCGACGTGATCGTGCCGTTCAACGAGCGCACCGCGAGCCGCGCCGCGATCGCGCTGCCCCGCGGCTCGCGCCTCGCGATCCCCGACGCCAAGGCGCTGCGGTTGTTCCTGCACTGGTGCCAGCCCAAGGGCGGCCAGGACACCGATGTCGATCTGTCGGTCGCGTTCTACGACGCCGCCTGGCAGTACCGCGGCGTGTGCTCGTACTACCAGCTGACCGAGAAGAGCTCGCGCGGCGTGGTCGCGCGCAGCTCGGGCGATCGCACCGACGCGCCCTACCCCGATGGCGCCAGCGAGTTCGTCGACATCGATCGCGCGATCGCGCGCGCCAGCGGCTACCGCTACGCCGCGATGGTGGTCAACGCGTACAGCGGCATGGCATTCCGCGATCTCGAGCGGGCGACCGCCGGCGTGATGCTGCGCGACGACCTCGGCGGCATGCACTTCGACCCGCGCACCGTCGAGCTCGCGTTCGATCTGCAGGGCGACAACGGCATGTTCCTGCCGCTGATCGTCGACCTCGAGGACGATCGGCTGCACTGGCTCGACGTCTACGCGGCGGGCAGCTTGCAGTTCAACAACGTCGCGACCTCGAACAAGGACATCAAGCGGCTCGGCCCGCAGCTGCTCGACTACTTCGGCACCGGCGAGCGCGCGTCGATGTACGACCTGGCGCTGCTGCACGCCGCGGCGCGCGCCGCGCGGGTCGTGATCCGCGACGGCAACGAGGTCGCGGTGATCGAGCGCGGCGGCGACGACGCCCTTGCGTTCCTGCGCCGGCTGCGCGACGCGCGCTGCGCGCCAGGCTCGCTGCCCGCGCTGCGCGGCCCGGCGCTCGCGGTGCTGCTGCACGGCGACCTCGCGCTGCCCGCCGAGAGCACCGCGTATGCGCTGTTCCGCGAGCAGCTCACCCAGACGATCGCCGCGAGCGATCTGCTCACCTGAGCGGAGCCGTAGAGAGCCTCTCATCATGGCCGCCTTCACCGACGACGACCGCGGCGCGCTCGACTTCGAGCTATTGCGCGATGGCGCGACCACGCTGTACCGGCGCCGCACGCGCTTCGAGGCCGCGATCGACGCGCTGGCCGCGCTCGGCTACGTCGTCCATCGCATCGACGCGGCGACGCGCGAGGAGTTCGAGCGCGGCATGACCCGCGCGCTCGACTTCGAGGGGCAGTTCGGCTACGCGCCGTGGACCGGCAGCCTCGACGCGCTCGTCGACGCGTTCCGCGGCGTCGCGTTCGCCGGACGCGGCGTGGTGTTTGCGTTCCTGCGGCTCGATGCGCTGCACGCGGTCGAGCCGGCGCTCGCGCGGGGCACGCTCGACATCCTCGAGGGCGCGTCGCGCGACTACCTGCTCTACGGCCTCCGGCTGATCGGCCTGGTGCAGACCGACGACCCGGACCTCGATCTCGGCGCGCTCGGCGGCCGAGGCGCGCAGTGGAACCGGAGCGAATGGCTCGCCGCCGATCGCCGCGCGCCCCTCTGACTCAGCAGGCGATGCGCGGCGACGCGAGCTCGTCCGACGCCGTCCGGTAGCCCGCGCGCAGCCCGAGCGCCTCCTGCGCCGCGACCGCCAGGCCCGCGCTCGCGGTCATCGCCAGCGCCTCGACATCCGTGCGGAACCGCCCGCGGGCCAGCGCGGCGAGCAGCGGCCGCGCGCGATCGATCGATCCGGTCTGCGCGAGCAGCCGCACCCGCACGATCGCGAGATCGCGGTCGACCGCATCGCGGGCGTCCTCGCGCGCGTCCGCGGTCGCGACCAGCGCCGCGGCGACCTTGCCGGCGCGCATCGCGATCCGCGCGCGGACCCACGCCAGCATCGGGTCGCGGCCCTCGGGCAGCTCGCGCAGCACGCGCTCGGCCTCGGCGCCGCGGCCCAGCTCGGCGAGCGCCAGCGCGCGCAGGCCATCGGCGACGTCGTCCTTCACCGGGCGGGTCGCGGCGTCGGCGGAGAGAAAATCGACGACGTCGCTGGCGCGTGCCCAGGCATCGATCTCCGCCAGCGCGAACAGGAGCTCGCGGGCGGTGGTCGCGGTGGCGAGCCCACCGCGATCGCGCTCGCGGTGGAAGCGCAGCGCGAGCGCCGCGACCCGCGCCCGCGCGATCGCCGACGGCGGGTGCTGCCCGGCCCAGCCCTGACGGCGGCGGCGCAGGCCGAAGTAGTCCGAGGCCAGCGCGGCGGTCGCCAGCACCAGCGCCGCGGTCGCGACCGGCGCGATCACCGCGGCGGTCGAGGTTCGATCCGCAATCGCGATCGCGATCCCCGCGATCCCCAACCATGCGCCCACCAGCACACGCCAGGAACTCATCCTTCCAGCCTAGCGGATGCGGTGGCGCTCACGGGAAGAATAGTTCGGTTCACGCATCCTCGACGAGAAACCTGCCCCCGCTGTTTCGCCGCGGTTTCGCGCCGGGGGCGCCCGCCCGCGCGCGTTGCACGCCCGCGACCGGCGTACGCTCGACACGTCATGAACCAGATGCTGCAGCGCCACTGACGACGGCAGCGGGATCCGCGGCACGCCGCTCGCGGCCCCGCTCGCGCGGCTGCCGGTGGATCGCCTGGGCATCGCCGCGACCGGGGTCGAGACCCTGTCGCGACGTCAACGAGGTCGCCCGCCGCGCGGTGGTCCACGCCACGGCCCACCGCGAGGGCACCGAGGTCGTGGTCGACCTCGGCGGGCTGCTCGACGTTCCCGCCGCCCTTCAGGGGCTGGTCGAGCTGGCCAAGGGCGCCGCCCCCGCTGAACCGGCCACCGCGCCCTGACAAATTCCAACGCGGTGCGTGGAGACTCCGCCGGGTTGGCGTACGGTGGGGCGTGCTCGCGGTCGCCGACGCCCAGACCCGGATCAGCGCGCTGGTCCCGCGCCTCCCGATCGAGGAGGTCGCGCTCGATCGCGCCGATGGCCGGTTCCTCGCCGCCTCGGTGATCGCGGCCCGGCCGCTGCCCGGCTGCGACGCCTCGGCGATGGACGGGTTCGCGGTCCGCGCCGCCGAGCTGCCCGGGACCCTGCCGGTGGTCGCGATGATCGGCGCCGGCGATCGGCCCGCTCCGCTCGCGCCCGGCACCGCGGCCCGCATCATGACCGGCGCGCCGATGCCGGTCGGCGCCGACACCGTCGTGATCTTCGAGGACGCGCGCGATCATGGCGAGCGCGTCGATCTGCCGTCCGCGTCGGTCGGCGACAACGTCCGGCGCACCGGCGAGGACATCATGCCGGGCGATCGCGTGCTGACCGCGGGCCTCCGCCTCGGCGCCGGCGAGCTGGGCCTGCTCGCAGCGCTGGGCTGGGCGACGGTGCCGGTGGCGCGCGCGCCGGTCGTCGCGATCCTCGCGACCGGCGACGAGCTGGTCAGCGTGACCGACACGCCCGGGCTCGGGCAGGTGGTCGACTCGAGCGCCTACGCGCTGGCCGCGCAGATCCGCGAGGCCGGCGGCGAGCCGCGCTACCTCGGCATCGCGCGGGACGATCGCGCGCAGGTCACCGCGCTGGTCGCGCAGGCGCTCGCGTGCGACGCGCTGGTCACGACCGGCGGCGTGTCGGCGGGCGATCGCGACTTCGTGCGGGGCGCGCTCACCGACGCCGGGGTCGCGCTCGAGTTCTGGAAGGTCGCGATGAAGCCGGGCAAGCCCCTCGCGTTCGGCCTCGGCGACGGCGGCCGCGTCCCGGTGTTCGCGCTGCCCGGCAACCCGGTGTCGTCGATGGTCGCGTTCGAGCTGTTCGCGCGCCCGGCGCTGCGCGCGATGCTGGGCGCGACCGTGCAGGCGCGGCCGCGCGTGCCGGTGATCCTCGCCGGCGCGTATCGCAAGAGCGCGGGCCGCGCCCACTTCCTGCGCGCGCGCCTCGAGCGCGACGGCGCGACCCTGCGCGCGGTCCCGCACCGCCACCAGGGCTCGCACGCCCTCAGCTCGATGATCGGCGTGGACGCGCTGGTCGAGATCCCTGCCGAGACCACCGACGTCGCCGATGGCGGCGCCGTGACTGCGCTGCTCCTGGAGCCCCGATGACCGCTGCACCCACCGACCCCGACGATCCACTCGCGCCCGACGCGCCGACCTCCTTCACGATCGGCCCCGACGAGGTCGGCCGCGCCGATCTCGTGCTCGCGCGCCGCTTCCCCGGCGCCGGCCGCCGCCGCCTCTCGGCGATCTTCGTCTCGGGCGCGGTCAAGCAGGGCCGCCGCACGGTCAAGAAGGGCGATCGCCTCGCCGCCGGCGACGTCATCACCGTGACCGCGCCGATGGAGGAGGCGACCCGCGGCCCGACGCCGGATCCCGAGGCCGCCGCGCGGCTGGTGGTCCTGCACGAGGACGAAGATGTGGTGATCGTCGCGAAGCCCGCGGGCATGCCGTCGCAGCCGCTGCGCCCCGAGGAGCTGGGCACGGTCGCCAACGGCCTGGCCGCGCGCTTCCCCGAGTGCGCGACCGCGAGCGACGATCCGCGCGACGGCGGGCTGGTCCATCGCCTCGACATCTTCACGTCGGGCGCGATCGCGGCGGCGCGCAACCGCGGCACCTGGCAGGCGCTGCGCAAGAGCTTCGGCGCCGGCCAGGTCGACAAGCGCTACCTCGCGCTGACCCACGGCGCGCCGGCGGCGCGCGAGTGCCTGGCGCCGCTCGCCCAGCGCGGCCGCAAGGTCGTCGTCGACGAGGTCGATGGCCTCGACGCCTCGACCGCGTTCGAGGTCGTCGAGCGCCTCGGCGACTGGTGCCTGGTCGAGTGCCACGCGACCACCGGCCGCATGCACCAGGTCCGCGCGCACCTCGCGCTGGTCGGCGCGCCGATCGCGGGCGACGAGCTCTACGGCGGCCCGCCGCTGGCCGGCGTGACCGGGTTCTTCCTGCACGCCAGCATGCTGGCGCTGCCGACCGCGCGCGGCGTGATCACGGTGACCGCGCCGCTGCCGCCGGAGCGCGAGGCCGTGCTCGCGTCGCTGCGCAAGGCGAAGTAGCTCAAGGGCGCGGCGGGATCTCCGCCGGCAGCGCGCCGAGCGCCTGCAGGAAGCCGAGCCGATCGGTCTCGACCCAGGCGCGCACCAGCATGCCGCCCTGCTGCTGGAAGATCGCCGAGCCCACGGTCGCGATCGTCACGCCGGTGGGCCCGATGCCGCGGAACGGCCCGCGGTGCGTGCCATGGCAGATCCAGCGCACCGCGACGCGATCGTCCTCGGCGACGACGTGCGTGAGCTCGTAGCGCAGGTCCGGGAACGCAGCGCGCAGCGCGCCGATCGAGGCGGCGAAGCCGGCGGGGCCGCGCGGTTCGGCCGGGCCGATGAAGTCGGCCGCCACGATCTCGCCGAGGCGATCGAGGTGACCGGGGTTGAGGTACTCGTCGTAGAGGCGGCGCACGAGCCGCCGGCTGACATCGGTGAGCGAGGGCATCGACGCACCGTAGCGATCGCCCCGGGCCGCGCCTTGGACATCCTCATCGCGCGCGCGCGGAGGCGCGGGTCTTGGATGTTCTCATCGATCCTCGCTCGCGAACCCGCGCACCCACATCGCGCGCTGCGTGCTCTACTGATCGCGTGCAGACGCACGTCATCGCCCCGAGCGCGCGCCTCGCGCCGTTCGTCGCGCGCTTCGTGATCGTCGAGTCGGAGGTGCTGGCGACCCGCGTGCTCGTGCCCGAGCCCGGCCTGGCCCTGGGCGTGCGCTACCGCGGCGGCTCGTGGCTCGTCGACGGCGACCGCTCGACCGCGGTCCCCGACGCCGCGGTCACCGGCGTGCGCACGATCGCGCGCACGATGCGCACCGCGGCCGGCAGCGGCGTCGTGGTCGCGCAGTTCCGCGCCACCGGCGCCGCCGCGTGCTTCGCGCCGCCGCTGCACGCGCTGTTCGGCGCCACCGTCGCGCTCGACGCGCTGGTCCCCGGCGCGACCGCGCGGCGCGTGCTCGCCGAGGTCGGGGCCGCGCGCGATCACGCCGGGCGGGTCGCGGCCCTCGAGGCCTTCCTGATCGCGCAGCTGCGCCCGGCGCCGCCGGATCCGATCGCGGCCGCCGCGGTCCGCGCGATCGACGCCCACCGCGGCGCGATCCGCATCGCGGCGCTCGCGCGCGCCCTCGGCATCAGCCAGGACCCGCTCGAGAAGCGCTTCCGCCGGGCGATCGGCGCCTCGCCCAAGCAGGTCGCGTCGCTGGTGCGCGTGCGCCACGCGCTCGCGCTGCAGCGCGCCGGCGCGTCGTGGGCGCGGGCCGCGCACGAGGCCGGCTACTGCGATCAGTCGCACCTCGTCCGCGAGCTGCGCGCGGTGGTCGGCGTCGCGCCCGGCGAGTTCGTCGGCGCGACCGCGTATTGCTAGCGAGCTACGGGACCGGCCGCGCCAGCTCGCACTGCGCGAGCAGCACCAGCATCCGGGCCGCGCGCATCCGCTCGGTCGCGTCGGTGTAGCGCCCGAGCACCTCGCCGATCGTCTTGCGCCCGTCGAGCGTGTCGTAGAGCGACCGCAGCCCCTCGATCTCGAAGCGATCGGGGCCGACCCGCACGCCCTTGGCCGCGCGCAGCCGCTCGCCGGCGTTGCGCTGGGCCCACGCCTCGATGATCGAGGGCGGCACCGCCATCGCGCCGGCGCCGAGCACCTCGAACGCGTTGAGGTCGAGCGGGAACGCCTCGCGGGTGTTCTCGCGCCCGGCGAACCACGCGAACGAGCCCTTGCTCCACGAGCAGACGTCGATGAGCTTGGCGCGGACCTGCCGGGTCAGGTGGCGGAACACCTCGAGCGGCCGCAAGAGGCCCAGGCCGACCAGCGTGTCGCCGAGCTTGCCGCCGTAGTGCGGCATCATCGCCAGCGCCATCGCCAGCTCGCCCGACGACAGGATGTTCTGGCTGACCAGGTAGCTGCCGAACAGCTCGCTCGCCACGTTGGACGAGACGAACTCGGGCAGGCCATCGCGGACGTAGATCTCCTTCTTGATGCCGCCGACCGCGACCGCGAGCATGCCGGTGGCGCGCGCGGTGATCAGCCGGAACATCACGCCGATCGGCGGCGTGACCGCGAAGTCGCCGGTGTCGTCGGCCTGCTCGGCGTGCTCGGGCAGGACCGGCGGCGGCGGCACCGGCCGCGCGGCCAGCTCCTCGGGCGTCGGCAGCCGGATGTCGCGCGAGCGGCTCGCGCCCTCGACCTCGGTGTCGTCGAAGTCGATCGCGGCGGGATCGGACTCGACCGGCGCGAGCGCGGTGATCGCGGCCTCGATCGACGGATAGCGGACCGAGGCCTCGAGCTCCTCGATGAGCGAGGGCACCGACGCCGAGGCCGTGCGCGACACCGGCCGCAGCCCGGGCGCGAGCCCCGCCGGCACGAACGCGTCGTCGAGATCGATCTCGTTGGTCTCGTCCTCGTCGTCGTCGGTGGGCGCGCTGGTCGGCGCCTCGGGCGGCGCGAGATCGCCGAGCAGATCGAGGCCGTCGAGCTCGCGCGCCAGGTCGCTGAAGTCGATCTCGCGATCGCCCTCGAGCGCCTCGAGCGGATCGAGCGTGCCTGGCGACGACGACAGGGACGGGCTCGAGCCCGCGGCCGCGATCCCCGTGCTCGAGCCGGTGACGTTGGTCGGGCCCGAGGTGCCGCGCGCGATCGTGTGCGGCGTCGGCCCCCGCCCGCTCGAGGCCCCGAGCGGCGGCAGCGGCGCCGACGGCGCGCGGCCGCCGCGCGTCGCGCCATGCGGCCCCGACTCGTCGGGCTGGATGATCTGCATCTGCATGCTCTCGCCGCTCTCGTACACGCCCTGCACGACCGCGTCGGAGGCCTCGACCGCGACCGCCTTGGCCGCGACCTGCTGCGCCGGCCCGGCGTCGGCGACGTCGAGCACGGCGGTGGTCGCGCCGCGCGCCTGCTCCATCGCCTCGCGCCGGCGCATCCGGGCCGCCTCGCGCAGCTCGGCCACGACCTCGGCGACCTGGCGCGGGGTGATGCGGTGGCGGTGCTCGAACAGCCACTCGGCGAGCGCGTCGCGGAACGCCGCGGCGCTCGCGAACCGCTCGTCGGGGTTCTTGCGCAGCGCGCGCTTGAGCAGCCCGACCAGCTCGGCGTCGAGATCGGCGCCGAAGCGGTCGAGGCGGGTCAGCTTGGCGTCGCGCACCATCAGCAGCACGTCGAGCTCGGCGGCGGCCGCGAACAGGCGGCGACCGATCAGCATCTCGGCGAGCACGATGCCGACCGAGAACAGATCCGAGCGGCCGTCGAGCGGCTGCTCGATGACCTGCTCCGGCGACATGTAGCCGTACTTGCCCTTGAGCGTGCCCGACTTGCTGTGGTGCGCGCGATCCGAGGCCGAGGCCCGCGCGATGCCGAAATCGACGAGCTTGACGTCGCCGCGCACCGACAGCAGCACGTTCGACGGCGAGATGTCGCGGTGGACCACGCCCATCGCGTGGCCGTCGGCCTCGCGCAGCGTGTGGGCGAACTCGAGGGCGTCGAGGACCTCGTGCGCGATCCACACCGCGACCTCGGCGGGCACCCGCTGGCGGCGGTGCGCGCACTCGCGGAGCATCGCGAGCACGTCGATGCCGTCGACGTACTCCATCGCGATGTACAGGTTCTCGCCGACGCGGCCGAGCTCGTAGGTCTGCGCGATCTTCGGGTGCACGAGGCGCGCCGTGAGCTTGGCCTCGTCGATGAACATCGCGTTGTAGGTGGCCTCGTGGACGAGGTGGGGCAGCAGGCGCTTGATCACGACCTGCTTGGCAAAGCCGTGCTCACCGGCCACCGTGCCGATGAACAGCTCCGCCATGCCGCCGACCGCCAGTCGCTCGACGAGCTGGTAGCGGCCAAACGCGATCGGAAATTCTTCCGCCACCTTCGCGGAATTGTACCAGAGCCGCGCGCGCCACAACCGCCCGGGCCGGGCGTCGTTGTCCCGGGCGCCGTCGTGTGCTCGGCGCTACTATGCGACCGTGCAGCGACCCGCGAGCGTGAGCCTGGCATGACCGCCGGAGTCGACGCGGCGACGATCGCGCAGGCCGGGCGCCTTGCCTGGCCCGGGGTCGCGCTGTCTGACCAGACCCTGGCGGCGCACCTGGCCCGCCAGCGTCAGGAAGACCCGGAGGGCGCCGTCGAGACCGCCCACGCCGCCGACTACTACCTGGCGGTCGCCCTGGCGCACCGCGAGCCGGCGGCGATGCGGATCTTCGAGGCGCAGCTGGTGCCGGAGATCGCGTCGAGCCTGCGGCGGCTGCGCCTGCCCGGCGGCACGACCGACGAGGTCATCCAGGCGCTGCGGGTCGAGTTGCTGGTCGGCGAGCCGGTCGCGCCGATCGGCGATTTCGGCGGCCGCGGGCCGCTCGCGGCCTGGCTGCGGGTCACCGCCACCCGCAAGGCGATCAAGCTGGTCCGGCGCACGACCCGCGAGGAGACCCTCGACGAGCGGCTGCTCGAGCAGTGGCCCGACGCGACCCCGGGGCCGGCGCGCCGCCACCTGGTCGGGACCTACACCGCCGAGCTCAAGCGCGCGATCGCGGCGGCGCTGGCCGGGCTCGAGGTGCGGCAGCGCAACCTCCTGCGCCAGCACGTGCTCGACGGCCTCACGATCGACGAGCTGGCGCTGCTCTACCGCACCCACCGCGCGACCTGCGCGCGCTGGCTCGCCGACGCGCGCGCCGACCTCGCGCGCCACACCCGCCGCCACCTGACGACCGCCCTCGGGCTCGCGCGCGACGAGGTCGAGAGCGTGCTGCGCATGCTCGACAGCGACATCGAGCTGTCGCTGTCGCGGCTGCTGCGCGAGCCGTGACGTGGTGAGGCGATGACCTGTCCGAGCGCCGACACGCTCGCGGGCTTCGTGGCCGCGTCGCTCGACCTTGCCACCGCGAACGCCACCGAGGCGCACATCGACACGTGCGAGGCGTGCCGGGCGGCGCTGTCGGCGGCGGTGCGCGGCGCGGCCCCGGTCTCGGCGCTCGGCCGCTACCGCCTCGAGACCGTGCTCGGCGCGGGCGGCATGGGCCTGGTGTACCGCGCGCACGATCCGCAGCTCGATCGCGCGGTGGCGATCAAGGTCGTGCGCCGCGACGGCGACGACGCCGCGCAGCGCGCGCGGCTGGTGCGCGAGGCCCAGAGCCTGGCGCGGCTGTCGCATCCGCACGTGTGCCACGTCTACGACGTCGGCGAGCACGACGGCGAGGTCTGGGTCGCGATGGAGCTCATCGACGGCACCGACCTGCTGCAGTGGTCACAGGGCCAGGCGCCAGCGGCGATCCTGGCGGCGCTGGTCGACGCGGCGCGCGGCCTCGCGGCGGCCCACGCCGCGGGCCTCATCCACCGCGACGTCAAGCCGCAGAACACCCTGGTCGCGCGCGACGGCCGCGTGGTCGTGACCGATTTCGGGCTGGCGCGCGACGAGCAGGTCACCACGACCGGCGCCGCGGGCGCGATCCGCGGCACGCCCGCGTACCTCGCGCCCGAGCAGCTCACCGGCGGGCCGATCGACGCGCGCGTCGATCAGTTCGCGTGGGCGCTGATGGCGTGGGAGCTGCTGTGCGGCGTGCGGCCGTTCCCGATCGAACCGGCCGCGCGGCTCGCGGCGATCCGCGCGGGCGTGGTCGCGCCGCGGACCCTCGCGCCGGCGCTGGGCGCGGCGCTCGCGCGTGCGCTGGCCGCGGCGCCCCGCGATCGGTTCGAGTCGATGACCACGCTTGTCGCGGCGCTCGCGCCGGCGCCCCGGCGACGGCGCGCGGTGATCGGCGGGGCGGTCGCGATCCTCGGTGGCGCGATCGCGATCGGCGCGGTCGCGCTCAGCGGCGCGCGCGGCGCCGAGCCCGCGACGATCACCGCGAGCGGATCGATCGACGCGCCCGATGGGAGCGACGCGGGCGCGATCGCGGGTGTGCAACCCGACGCGCCGGGCGATGCGGGCGCAGCAACCGCGATCGCGATCGCGCCGGGCGCGACCGGCCCGGTCGCCGCGCGAACCTCGGGCACCCCGCCGCCAGCGATCGCCGCCCCGCCCGCGATCACGTCGATCGCCGCGCCACCCGCGCCGGCCGCATCGCCCGCGATCGCCCCACCCGGCGCGCCCCCGGACGCCACCACCGCACCCGCGATCACCGCCATCCCCGTCGACGCGGCGCCCGTCACCCCGCCATCCGCGCCCGCGGCCCACGGCTTCGATCGCGCCCGCGCCGAGCGCGTCCTCGCCGACTGCCGCTTCCCCGTCGATCCCGCGCACCCCGATCGCGCGCTCGCCGCGTGGGGCTCGGTCGTCGACTGGGGCCCGGTCACCCGGCGCGAGCGCGTGCTCGGCACCGGCTCCGACGGCGAGCACGCGATGTCGATGTTCGAGGTCGAAGGTGCGCGGGCGCGCTACCGCTTCGACGGCGACAGCGCGCCGCGCCTCGGCTCGCTCGACGCCGCGGTCGGCGACCTGGTCGTCGTGTGCCCGTTCGCGCTACCCGCCACCGCCCTGGTCGATCACCGCGAGCTGCCCGCGGGCTGGCGCACCCCGTCGCCGCCGGTCTACGCGTTCGCGCCCACCGCGAGCGCGCCGCGCATCGCCAGCTCGCTCGCGGCGCTGGCGCCGCTCAACGTGCCCGACGCCGCGCTCCGCGATCCCGGCAAGCTGCCGCGCGATCGCGCGCTGCTGGTGTGGGCCCGGCCGCGCAAGGCCACCGGCGATCGCTGGGACATGGGCGGCTGGGACCTCGACGCCGCGGGCCTGACCAACGCCGAGCTGCTCGCCGCCGATCGGCCGCTGTGGCTCGTCGTGGATCACCCGGAAGCGAGCGGCGCGCGCGCCACCTTCCGCGGCGTGATCGCGCTGCGACGCATGCTCGAATAGGGTCCGCTCGCGCGGCCGTTGCCGAAAGATCTCGCCCAGCTACACGGACGTGTACGATTTCGTGCGACCGGAGGCCGCGGCGCGGCCCTCTCCCTCGAGACCCAACGAGGAAGCGACCGAGATGAAGCGAACCGCGATCACCCTGAGCGTCCTGACCATCACCGCCTGCTACGGCGCCGCGCCCCCGCACCCCGCCGCGATCCAGCTGCCCGAGCTGTCCGACGAGGCCACGATCGACGTGCACAGCAACACGACCACGACGATCGAGAACCGCATGAAGGAGGCGTGGACCTGCCCCGCCGGCCACGTCCAGCCGGATCCCGCGTGCACCGTCACCCGCTACGAGGAAGCCGAGCCGGTGACCCGCACCGAGACCGTCGCCACCTACGGCGCGCAGCCGATCACCTACGGCCAGTTCCGCGTCATGACCGATCCCGACTACGACGCGAAGGTCGCGCGCCTCGACGACATGCGCCAGAAGTGCCGGCGCGCCAACGTGCCGCGCTGGGTCGGCATGGGCCTGGCGCTCGGCGGCGTCGTCGCGATCGTTGCCTCGGGCAACACCAAGCCGATCGGGCTGATCGGCTGGGGCGGGCTCGCCGGCGGCGGCCTGTCCTACGCGTTCGGTTACTACGGCTACGGCGGCCGCACGTGCAACGAGGCCAGGGCGCTCTATCACGAGCTCGATGTGTCCGAGGAGGCCGGCTGGAAATCGGTGTGGGGCGCCGACTACGCGACCGAGATGAAGACGCTGTCCGAGCAGTTCAACGCGCGCGGCGGGCGGCACGCGCCCGGCGACTCGCTCGGCATGCGGTAGCAGGCTTACGGGCGGCGCACGAGCACGGTGCCCGCGCGATCGAGCGCGATCGCGACCGCCTCGTCGAAGCGATCGATCGGCCGCACGGTGACGCCGCGGCGCGCGCCGATCTGCAGCCAGGCCTTCGCGGCGTCGTCGGCAGCGCCGATCAGCAGCAGCTCGACCTTGGCCAGGCGCGGCTGCGCGAAGAAGCGATCGATCGCCTCGAGCACGATCGGCGCCCGCGCGTCGGCGAGGCCGGCGATGTCGACGAGCAGCGCGCGCGCGCCGGTGCGCACGACCAGCAGCATCACGCGTCCGAGCACGCCGTCGATCGTCGACGAGCTCGGCGCGCCCAGGAGGATCACCGCCGGCACGTCGGGCGTCACCAGCAGGACCGGGATGCCGGCCTCGAGCTGGGCGTCCCAGCGCTCGCGCGCCGCCATCACGCCCGCCGACGCGAACGCGTCGAGCGCGAGCACGACCAGCCACTCGAACAGCTCGGCGACCCGCGCGTGCTCGTCGGCGGACGCGAACTCGAGCACCGCGTCGCGCAGCGCCACGACCAGCGCCGCGACGTCATAGCCGCTCGCGCCCGCCGCCGACATGCCGGCGCCGGCGAAGGTCGTGACCTTCTCGAGCTCGCGCACCGCGCTCGCGCCCGGCCGCAGCTCGGACGCCGGCGACATCGTCGCCTCGCCCAGCGCCTCGATCAGCCCGGCCACGGTCGCGCCATGCTGGCGCGGATCGATCGGCCGCGGCATCCGCAGCGGTGACCGCTCGAAGCGATGGGCCCAGCTCGCGAGCACGGCCTCCCCGCGGTGGCGCAGCGCGTGCGGCAAGCTATTCGGGACCAGCTCCACGCCGGGATCGTAGCATCCCCGCGTCGTCGCCGACGCGCCGCGACCGGATGATGCGCGCGACGCACGCCGCGCTTGCCGTGCTGCGGCCTGACGGTTACGATCAGGCGATGGGAGACGTCTCGGCGTGAGGGCAACGCCGATCATCACGCGTTCAGTCGCGGTCACGGACGTCGGGCGCAAGCGGAGCGTGAACGAGGACGCTTACTTCGCCGACGACCGCATGGGCTTCTACGTCGTCGCCGACGGCGTCGGCGGCCACAACAAGGGCGAGATCGCCAGCCGCGAGTCGATCGACCAGCTCAAGATGTGGGTCTACGGCGCGCGCGCCGAGATCGATCGCCTGGTCGGGCGCTGCGAGCGCGGCGACAGCGAGGCCCACTGGGAGGTCCGGCGGCTCCTCGAGAACGGCGTGCAGTCGGCCTGCTACATGGTCTTCGGCATGGCCGAGCTCGATCCCGAGAAGCGCGGCATGTCGACCACCGTGTCGGCGATGCTCGTGCGCGGCGGGTATGCGTTCGCGGCGCACGTCGGCGACAGCCGCGTGTATCGCGTGCGGCGGCGCTCGGTCCTGCAGATCACCGAGGACCACACGCTGATCAACTACAAGGTCAAGCACGGGCTCATGACCAAGGAAGAGGCCGAGCGCGCGAGCGGCAAGAACGTCATCACGCGCGCGGTGGGTCACAAGGATCACGTCCAGGTCGATACGGCTGATGTGGACGTCGCGCCTGGCGATCGCTTCCTGATGTGCACGGACGGCCTACACACGTACCTCAAGAACGACGACGAACTGCTCGAGCTCATCGCCGACGACGACATCGAGTCCGGCGCCAACGCCTCGATTGGCCTGGCCAACCAGCGCGGTGGTCGCGACAACATCACGGTGATCGCGGTCGAAGCTCTCGCAGCGGAATGAGGGGGGGCCCGGACGAGTTGATCCGGGGTGGCGAAACCAGGCGCATCGAGCGGTGTCATGCGTCAGGAGACCAAGGTGCCCGTCACAACCCAGCCCCCCCGCCGCCTGCGCTACGTGCTCGCCGCCGCTGCCGCTGCCCTCGCGCTGGGCTGGTGGTGGTCGCGGAGCAGTGACGAACCCACCTCGCCGGACGCGGCCGGCGCGCGCGGACGGGATCGCGACGGTGGCGACCGGGTCGCGACCGCGCTCGATCGGATGCGCGACGCGCGCCACCGGATCGGGCCGCGCGGGATGCCAAAGCCCTCCATGCGCGGCGACCTCGCCCACGTCACCGGCAAGGTCATCGATCACACCGCCGAGAAGCCGGTGCCGAACGTCGAGGTCGTGTTCGCCGGCCCCGATGGCGAGGCGTCGGCCACCACCGGCGCCGACGGCAGCTACGCGATCGACGTCGCGCCCGCCGCGTACCGCGCGTACGTGCGCGGCGACGGCGTGATCTCGGTCGGCTTCGCCGGCCCCGAGCGCCTGCCGGGGCCGCCGGTCGCGAGCCGGGCCGGCGCGCCCGACGACACGCTCGCGCCGACGATCGCGATCGCGCGCGATCAGGACCACGTCGACCTCGAGGTCGAGGAGGGCGGCGTCGTCAACGGCCGCGTCTTCGATCGCGCGGGCCATCCGGTGGTCGGCGCGATCGTGCGCGCGCGCGGCAACGAGCGGCCGGTGCTGGGCACCGACGTCGCCGAGACCGGGCTCGACGGCACCTTCCACCTCGAGCTGCCGGTCGGTGGCTGGTCGCTCGAGGCCACCCACGCCGACTACGCCGGCATCGCGCCCGGCGAGGGCGAGCCCTGGGTCTCGGTCTCGCCGGCCCAGGTCGCCTCGATCGATCTCACGATGGTCGCGGGCTGCATCGTCCGCGGCCACGTCATCGCCGCCGACGGCGGCCCCGCCGCCGACGGCGCGGTCGAGGTCGGCCAGGGCGACAACGGCTTCGCGCCCGCCGGGCAGATCGACGCCGACGGGGAGTTCCGCTGGTCGACGCTCGAGACCGGGCCGGTCCTGCTGCGCGCGTGGCCGTGGAAGTCGCCGCCGTCGGTCGCGCAGACGTTCACGTGCAGCGAGGGCGCGCGCTTCGACGCCGAGTTCCGGCTGTCGACCGCGAACCCCGATCTCGATGGCTCGATCGCGACCGCCGATGGCCGGCCCGCGCCGGGCGCGTTCATCGACGTCTGGGCGCTGACGCCCGGCGGGATGAGCCAGCAGGAGCGCGCCGACGCCGACGGCAACTGGGCGGTCTACACCCTGCCCGCCGGCGACTACCTCGTGACCGCGACGGTCGACGGCGCCGGCCAGGTCCAGCGCCGCATCACGGTGCCCGCGCACGGCGTCGCGCTCGGGCTGTCGGGCACGGGCACGGTCGTCGGCACGACCAAGGGCCTCGACGAGGGCATGGTCGCGCTGATGTTCGGCGCGTGCAGCACCGGCGACGTCGACGTCCCGAACATGACCGCGGCGGCGACCCGGCTCGCGCCGGTCCACGGCGGTCACTTCCGCATCGACGGCGTGCCCGCGTGCCAGCTCGACATCGCGGCGCGCGCGGGCTCGCAGACCGAGGTGCAGTCGGTGACCGTGACCAAGGATCGCGAGGCGAGCGTCTCGTTCGATCTGACGCCGCCGCACGAGGTCGCGATCCACGGCCACGTCTATCGCGCCGACGGCAAGCCCGCGGTCGGTGCGCGCATCAACACGATGCGCGACGGCGACGACGAGATCGGCGGCGTGACCACCGGCAGCGACGGCAGCTACCAGGTCACCACCTCGACCGGCGACAGCATCATCGCCTCGGTCGAGGCCGAGGTCGGCGGCGTGACCGTGCCGCGCGACGCGCAGAACGGCGCGACCCTCGACATCCACCTGTCGCGCGACGACTACGAGGGCGAGATCCAGGAGCCCGGCGACGAGGGCGTGATCGAGGAGCACACGGTCGAGGCCAGCGCGGGCACGGGCGATGTCGGCGTGGCCGATCCCGGCGCGCCCGACGTCGGCGCGAACGAGCCGGGCGACATCGATATCAACTGATCGAGGTCGCGTCAGGGCGCCTGCATCGCGCGCCGGACCCACGCATCGACCCGCGCGCGCGGCACGCTCGTCGCCGCGGCCGTCCAGCCCACCTGCAGGCTCGGACACTCCGGCGGTGGTCCCTTCAGGGTCTCGGTCTTCACGACCTCACCCGTGCGCCGATCGCGGATCGTCAGCACCGAGTCCTGGCCGATGGCGGTCACGTCGCGGGCCTCGCCGGTGCGCGTGTCGCGGTAGCCGGTGCAGCGGCGGCTACCCGCGTCCACGCGTTGCTCGGTGATGAGCCAGGCCACGTCGCGCGCGACGACGCCGGGCCCGAGGACCGCGGGGCCACGGTCGGCGAGCATCGTCCACGCGGTCCGCGCGGTGGCCGGCGTCGACGAGTCCTCGCCCGCGAACGCCACCGGCGGCGCGTCGACGAACAGCAGCGCCGCGCCGTAGCGCTGCGCCGGGATGGTCACCGCGAACGGCGTCACGTGCGCGACCTCGATCTGCACGGGCTCGTCGAGCTGGACCAGGCCGGTCTTCAGGTTCATGTCGCCGAAGAGCGAGGGCGGCAGCGCGACCACGGCCCGCTTGCGCGACACGGTCCGGACCTCGCCGCGGAACCGCACCTTGATGTCGCCGAGCCCGTCCTCGAGCGCCACTGCGAGCTGGGGCTCGGTCGCGCCCACGGCCCGACCGATCGCGAAGCGCACCGCGCAGGGCTGGCACTCGCCGCCCGTGATGCGCAGCACGTTGCCCGACCAGGCCGAGCTGGCGGTCACCGGCGGCGCCACATCCTCGGGCGGTGGGGCTGCCCGCGAGGCGGAGTTGCAGCCGAGGGCGAGGGTGGCGATCAGGAGCGCGGGGCGGAGCACGCGCGGAGAAGAGCACGCCCGGGGCCGCTCGAGAGTCGCAGTTCTGCGAGCCTGGCTCGCACGATTGCGACGCCGGCGGCGACGTCAGTAGAACATCACGCCCAGCGCGCCGAAGCCGCCGAGCACGGTGCCGCTGCCGTAGAACGCCGCGGTCGCGCACGCCTCGAGCGACACCGCGAAGCTGCCGCGGCGCAGCACATCGAAGCCCGCGCCGCCGACCGCGCCGACGCCGGCGAAGACGCGGTTCGCAGGCCCGGTCTCGGTCCGGCGCGAGAACGTCGCGAAGCCCGCGCCGCCGCGCAGCCAGAACGAGTCGCGCACGTGCAGCTGCGCGCCGAGCACCGTGAGCGAGCTGGTGTTGGTCGTCGCCTGACCGAGGTTGTTCTCGGCGCGATAGCCGGTGAACGCGAGCTCCACCATCCACGCGAGCCGCGGCGACGCCGACGTGCCGATGCGCAGCGACACGCCGAAGCCGACGCCGCTCGACTCGTCGATCCCGAAGCCGAGCTGGGTCGCCGGGCCCAGCGCGGCGCCGAGGCGGAAGCCGCTGCGCCCCGCGGGTTCGTCGAGGTTGGCCTCGCTGGCCTGCTCGACCGCGGCGGGATCCGGCGGCGACGGCGGCGGCGGCGGGATCGCGGGCCGAGGGCTGGCCGCAGCCGACGACGCGCACAGCGCCGTCATCGCGATCGCCCACCGCACCGTCACGACGCCGGGACCTCGAGCGGCGGCACGTGGGTCGCGCCCGCGAGGTGGGGCTGATCGGGGATGAGCAGGCGCGTCACCAGCTCGCCGCCGACGAGGTGCTTCTCGACGAGCTCCGGGATGTCGGCGGGCGTGACGCCGCCGTACCAGACCTGCTCGGGATAGACGACGACCGCGACGCCGTGCTCGCACTGATCGAGGCAGCCCGCGTTGTTGGCGCGGATCAGCCTGGACAGGCCGCGCGCGCCCAGCTCCTTCTTCAGCGCATCGCGGACCTCGGCGCCGCCGCGGGCCATGCAGCAGCCCTTGGGGTTGTCGGCCGCGCGCTCGTTGATGCAGACGAAGACGTGTCGCTGTAGCGATGGCACGGCCCAGCCTAGCACGCGGCTCGCGCGGTCATTCGCGGCGTGGATCACCCGGGCAGCGCCCGGGCGCGCGGACCTCGGGTGACGCGAACGGCCGGGCCAGCGCGCGCAGCGCCGGGCGCGTCACGATCGCGACCCGGCCGTCGCCGAACCCGAGCACGACCCGCGGACCATCGATCGCGATCGCGGTGACCGGGATCGGCACGGAGATCGCGACCGCGCCCTGCGGCGTCCACCAGATCAGCCGGTCGCGCGCGGCGATCAGCGCGCCGTCGTCGACGAACGCGACCGCGCGCGCCGGACCGCCGACGTCGAGCCCGGCGATCGGCACCGCGCGCACCGGATCCCAGAGCGCCAGCGCGCGCCCGGCGGCGATCGCCAGC